>SKYZ01000145.1 GCA_007127625.1 Aquisalimonas sp.
CTGCGGGACGACTCCGTTCCCGTCACGGAGCGTCTGGAGCGGTTCGCCCGGGAGCACCTGGACACCATGCTGCGCGAGCCGGCGGCGGTGAACCTGTTCCTGCGCCAGATGCTCAGCAACCGGGGCGACCCGCGCCGCGAACGCGCCGAGGAAACCATCGGTGAGGGCCTGCAGGAACTCCTGCGACTCGTGGACCGCAATCTCGTGAGTGAAGAGCGCGACAACACCACCGCGCTCAGTGTCTCTCTCATGCTGATCGGCAGCACGTTCGTCTACTTCCAGCTCCGGGACGTGCTTCCCCGGATCGACGGACAGAGCACCGACTGCTCCCCCGAGGCCTACTGTAGCGCCCTCATGGACCTTCTGCGGCCCGGGCTGGAGGCCCGCACCGCCACCGGACAGTAACCGCGATTTCAACCATGCAAGGAACCGTGATCATGCCACGCATACTGAGCCTGCTCCTGCTCGCCGGCCTGGCGGTTGCCGTAACCGCGTGCGACAACGCCGACGGCGACGACAATGGCGACAGCGGCCCCTCCGGGGTGCTGGTCACCACCGAAGAGGCAAGCATGGCCACCGTGCAGGTGACCGAGACCACCATCGGCCGACTCACCAGCAAGACCGCACCGTCGCTGACTGCCGAGGTGTCAGGCCCCATCCAGGCGATCTTCGTGGAAGAGGGCGATGAGGTGGCCCGTGGCGACCGGCTACTGCAGATCGATCGGGAACCGTACGAACTGGCTCTGGCCCAGGCCCGCACGGACAAGCGCCGGCTGGAAGTGACCCTGCGCACCCAGCGGCGGGAACTGGAGCGCAGCGCGGAACTGCTGGAGGACGGCTACGTCACCCAGTCCCAGTTCGATGCCACCGAAGGCGAAGTCGAGTCCCTGGAAGAAGACCTGGAAGGCGCCCGCGCCCGGGTCCGCAATGCCGAGCGCGATCTGGGCAAGACCCGGGTCGACGCCCCGGTGGACGGTGCCATCGATGAGCGCTTCGTCTCCGAGGGGGATCACACCGCGCCGGGCGAACCCCTGTTCACCGTTGTCAGCCAGGATCTTCTGCGGGTGCGGCTGCCCTTCCCCGAGACCTCGGCCCAGCACCTGGCGGTGGGGCAGCCCGTCAGCCTGCGCGCTCCGGTGGCGGGCGGCGAGGTGGAAGCAAGCATCAGCGAACTCCGGCCCGGCCTCGCCGGACAGAGCCGGACCTTCGAGGCCATCGCCAACGTGGAGAACCCCGGCGGTTGGCGCCAGGGTGGCAGTGTCAACGCCGAAGTCACCATCGAGGAGCGCGAGAGCATCGTGGTGCCGGCCGAAGCCGTGATCCAGCGCCCGGCCGGCGAAGTCGTGTTCGTCATCGAGGATGACACCGCCCACCAGCGGGAGGTTGAGGTCGGCCAGCGCCGGTCCGACAGCATCGAAATCGCCGCCGGCCTGGACGAGGGCGAGACCATTGCCGTGGACGGCGCCGGGTTTCTCTCCGACGGCGCCACCATCCGCACCGGCGAGGACTGATCCATGACGCTGCCCGAGTTATCGATCCGGCGACACGTCCTGGCGGTCATGATCAGCGCCGTGCTGGTGCTGTTCGGCGTGATCGGCTACCAGGAACTGGGCACCGACCGCATTCCCAACATCGACTTTCCGGTGGTCAACGTGGTGGTGGCCCAGCCGGGCGCCGACCCGGACATCATCGACGCCTCCATCACCTCGGAAGTGGAACGGGCGGTGAACACCGTCCCGGGCATCGACTCCATCCAGTCCAATTCCAGTCCGGGCACGTCGGTGGTGACCGTCACCTTCGATCTGGATGTGGACATCGACGCTGCCTTCAACGAAGTCCAGGCGAAGATCAACGAGATCCGCTCGCAGCTTCCGGAGGACGCCGAGGACCCCGTCATTCAGAAGGTGGAGACCGACGCCCAGGCCATCATGTGGCTAAGCGTCCAGGGCGACCGCACGCTGCAGCAGCTCGGCACCTATGCCCGCAACGTGGTGCGGCCGCAGATCGAGAACATCGACGGCGTCGGCGAGATACAGATCGGTGGCGGACTGGAGCGCAACATCCGCATCGAGGTGGAGCCGGACCGGCTGGCGGCGTTCGGGCTCACCGTCACCGACCTGATCAACGCCATTGAAACGGAGCATTTCCAGCTTCCCGGCGGCTTCCTGGTGGCCGAGCGCACCGAGCGGCTGCTGAAACTGGACATGGAATACCATCAGCCCGAGGCCCTGGAACAGCTCATTGTCGCCTCCCAGGACGGCGCCCTGATCAGGCTGCGGGACGTCGCCGAGGTCATTGACGGCCTGGAAGACCCCCGCGCCCTGGCACGCTTCAACGGTGAGCCCACGGTGGGCTTGGGCGTGGTCAAGGTCTCGGGCACCAACACGGTGGCCATCATTGACGAGGTCAAGGAACGGCTGGACGAGGAGATCAGGCCGCAGCTGCCTCCGGGGATGGAGGTGAACATCGCCTCGGACCAGTCGGTGTTCATCCTGGAGATGATCGACACCCTGTACATGACCATCGGCCTGGGCATCCTGTTCGCCGCCTTCGTGCTATGGCTGTTCCTGAAGAACCTGCGCTCGACCCTGATCGTCACCCTGTCCATCCCGGTGGCCCTGGCAGCGGTAATCGCCGTGATCTTCTTCTTCGGCTACACGCTGAACTCGCTCACCATGCTCGCCATGCTGCTGCTCATCGGCGTGGTGGTGGACGACGCCATCGTGGTGCTGGAGAACATCTTCCGACACCGGGAACAGGGCATCGAGGATCCCGTGGAAGGCGCCATTGTCGGCTCCAACGAAGTCTTCTTCGCCATCATTGCCACGACGCTGTCGCTGATCTCGATCTTCCTGCCGGTGCTGTTCATGGAGGGTATCATCGGGCGGTTCTTCGAGTCCTTCGCCGTGGTGGTGGCCATGGGCGTGCTCGCCTCCAGCATCGTGGCACTGACCCTCACTCCCATGCTGTGCTCCCGATTCCTGTATGTGCCCAAGGAGCACGGCAAGCTCTACAACGTCCTGGAAAGCGGTTTCCGTGGCATGGAGGCGGTATACCGCTGGGTGCTCGACAGGGCCCTGCGTTTCCGCTGGAGCACGCTGGCCGTGGTGGTGATCGTCACCGTTGCAGCCGGAAGCCTGCTCCCCCAACTGGGTGGCGAGTTCACGCCGGAGGAGGACGAAGGACAGTTCCTGGTCAGCATCGAGACCCCGCTGGGGTCCAGCATCGACTACACGGATGAGAAGCTGCGGGCAGTGGAAGAGATCCTGGGCGAGCAGGAAGGCGTTGCCAGCTACTTCACCGCCATCGGCCTGGGTGATCAGGGTCAGGTCAACAACGGCATCTCCTTCGTCCGTCTCGATCCCCGCGACGAACGGCGGCTGAGTCAGCAGGAGATCACCGCCCGGGTGCAGGGACAGCTGGCGGAACTCAGCGGCGTGCAGGCGTTCGCCTCCTCCGTACCGCTGATCGGTGGCCAGCGGGGGGAACCGTTGCAGTTCAACATCAGCGGCCCGGATCTGGACGAAGTGGCACGTCTTGCAGAGGAAATGGAGAACCGCCTGCGCGGCCGCGACGAGATCGACACCCTGGACCTGGACCTGGATCTGGACCAGCCGGAACTGGTGCTGGACGTGGACCGCGACCGGGCGCGCACGCTGGGCATCAGCACCTTCGACGTCACCCGTGCGGCCAATGTTCTCGCCGGCGGCATCGACGTGGCCCGCTACAACGACGACCCCGGCGATGGCGAACGCTACGACGTCCGCCTCAAGGCCCGGGAAGGCGAACTGCGCACCCCGGAGGATCTGCGCAAACTGTTCCTGCGCTCGGAGTCCGGTGACATGGTACGGCTGGACACCCTGGCCTCCTTCGAGCCGGAACTCGGCCCGGCGGTGATCGGCCGCTTCGACCTGCAGTACGCCGCACAGTTCTACTCCAATCCGTCGGTTCCCCTGGCGGAGGCGGTGGATCTGGTGGAAGAGGAGGCCGCGGAGATCCTGCCTCTGGGCTATTCCCTGAACCTTGTGGGCCAGGCCGAGGAATTCGAGCGCACCGCGGCGGCGATCATTTTCGTGTTCGTGGTGGCCGTGCTAC
>SKYZ01000107.1 GCA_007127625.1 Aquisalimonas sp.
CCCCATGCGGGCTGGAGATGGCCTGGAGGGGCTGGGGGAGGCGATGGAGCGGCGGCTCGGCCGCGTGGTCATGCCGGACCCGGCTGTTTCATCCCACGGCCGGGCGGCGCGGGAGAGCCTGCTCGAGGTCGGTCTGTGGGCGGATCTGCAAACGCACCTTTCACTGACGCGAAATGCGGTGCAGGCGCGCCGGCGGGTTGACGGCGGCCCTGCGCAGGCGGCCATCCTGCCCGTCTCGCTGACGCGCCGGTACGCTTTCGACGCCGGCGGCGACACCATTGACCTGCCCGGTGAGCTTCATGCGGCGGTTGAGTATTTCAGCGTGGTCCTGGACGACGATGATGATTCCCCGGCGCAGGCATTCCAGGAATTCCTGCTTGAGGGGGAGGGGCGGGAGATACTCGAGCATTACGGGTTGGATCTGCCGCCGTTTTGATTCGCATCGAACACGGTATCGAGCCACAGTTCCTCCCGATGAACGGGGGTGAACTCCGGCAGGTCAGGGTTCTCCAGCGGGATGACCCGCGCCTCCCCCGATTCCAGGTGCGCCAGCGCACGTCGGGTGGTCGGGTTGTTGCGCATCAGGGCTTCCAGGCTGCCGTCGGCCAACGCTCGCTCCAGCCCCGTCTCCAGCCTGAGCGCAAGAGCGTCGTTATCCGGCGCGACGAAGAAATAGTTGGGAGCCCGGTATGCAAGCAGCAGATCCGGATACGGTTCCAGACCGTAGTGCTGGTACAGGTCCGCCTCCGCGGCAAGCTCCTTGATAGCCCGGGGGAAGAAGTCGAAGCGCCCCCGCTCCAGCATGCGGAAGAGGTTCTCGTACCCGGTGGAGGTTGTGACCCGGATCCCGTTGTGGCGCAGGATGCGGGTGTCCGGCCAGTCGTGCCCCTGACCGGCGACGTACTGCCGAAGCTCCGCGAGGTCGGTGATCTCCTCGAACGCGTGCCCGCCAGCCTTCGGAAGTACCGGTACGCGGATGCCCAGCATGCCTGCGGCCAACGGAATACGGACCGGCGTAAGCTGCTGCTCCCGCGCGGTGGTGGTCATCATCCACAGGACATCGATATAGCGGCCGTTGCGCATTTCCCGCATTGCGCGGTCCTGCGTCATGCGCAGCCCGATGCGTTGGAGGCTCGCCGGCCCGAAATCGTGACGGGTCTGCTCCAGTGCGAGCTCCAGGACCTGCATCACGTAGTCGTCGCGCTGGTCATCGGCCGTGGCCGGTGGTTGCAGGCGAATCAGCGTGCTGTACTGGGTGTGGGCGGCGGTGGTCGCCGTGGATGCGATGGCGGCAGCCAGACAGCAGATCAGGGCGCGGATGCTAGAGCGCATGGCCCATCCTCTGCCTGAGGCTGTCCTGCAACCGCGCCAGCGGCGTCGGGCGGAACAAGAAGTAGCCCTGCGCGCACTCACAGCCAAGTTCGCGCAAAACATCCAGATCCGCCGCCGTTTCAACCCCTTCGGCGACTGTCTTCAGGCCGAATCCGCGCGCGATGGCCACAATGGTACGAACAAGCTCGCGGTTACCAGCGTTGACGGACAGATCATGGACGAAGCCGCGGTCCACCTTGAGGATGTCCGCCTGCAGCCGCTGGAGGTAGCTCAGGGACGAATAGCCCTTGCCGAAGTCGTCGATGGCGATCCTGACCCCCGTTTCCTGGAGTTGCTGCAGGGTCTGCCAGGCGCGGGCAACGTCCTCCATGAAGACCCGTTCGGTGATCTCCAGCGTGAGCGCCGACGGCGGGATCCCGTGTTCGCGCAAGGCCCGGGAGACCATGTCGGCGAATGCCGCATCCCCAAGCTGCCGCGGGGAGATATTGACTGCCATACCGAGCGTGGCGTGGTTCTGGTTCCGGCGCAGGGTGGCAAGGGTGTCCAGGCTGGCTCGCAGCACCCACTCGCCCATGGGCAGGATCAGGCCATTGTCTTCGGCCAGGCCAATGAATTCGTCCGGTGGAATCAGTCCCCGCGTTGGGTGATCCCAGCGGATCAGGGCTTCAACACCGGCAACGCCGTCGTCATCCAGGTTGACGATGGGTTGGTAATGGAGCAGCAACTCGCTTTCCGACAGGGCACGGTGGAGATCCGCATCCAGTGTCAACCGCCGCCTGGTATCGCTCTGCTGCCGGTGGTCGGCCATGCGCACCGGCGTCATCGGGTCACTTTTGGTGCGTGCCAGGGCCGCGTCGGCGGCACGCAGCAGCTCGGGAACCTGCCGGCCGGCGCCTGGGCAGGTTGCAACACCGGCGGTTAACGCCACGACGAAGGGCTGGTCGTTGACAAAGCGGATCTCGTGCAGCTGCTCCAGGAGCCGGGAAACGCGGTCGATGAGGGCGTCCGTAGACCATGCCCCGGGGATGACAAGCATGAACTCGTCATTGCCGAAGCGGCCGGTCTGCCAGCCCGGATCGGCAAGGCTGCGCAGGTGGTCCGCCATCGCCCGCAGGACCTGGTCGCCGCCGTCGGGTCCGAGGCTCTCGTTGATGGCCTTGAAATTGTTGATGTCCAGCAATGCCACGGCGCCGGGATTCTCGCCCTGCGGCCCGATCACGGCAGACAGGAGCTGTTGCATCAGTTGTCGGTTGGGGAGGCCGGTGAGTGGATCGAAATGGGTCTGGTAGTCCAGCCGTTCCTCCACCGTGCGCAGCTGGGTGAGATCCTCGAAGACCGCGACATACTGCAATCCCTCGCCGGCGCTAATGGTCGAGAATGCGGCGTGGGCCCAGCGGTACTGCCCGTCTGCACGGCGGAACCGGATTTCTCCCCGCCACTCCCCGTCGTGACGCGCTACCTCCCAAGGGGCCGGCTGACCGTCGGCCACGCTCAGGCGTTCTTCGAGCCACCCGTGGTCACCGAATACCGGCTGCCCCATGTGCTCGGACAGGGTGCAACCACTGAATGCCTCGAAACGCGGATTGGCGTACTCCAGGCGACTCTGGTCATCCAGGATCATGACGCCCGCCGGGGACTGCTGCAGCGCCCCCGAGAGCAGCCGGTGGCGTCTTTCGGCGTGGCGACGCGCGTCCACATCCTCGGCCATCCTGGCTGTGGCGTAGTTCAGGGAGCTGGCCAGTTCGTCCAGTTCGTCGGGGCGTAGCGGTCCACCGGAACCACGCGGGAGTTCGACGGAGTCTTCCAGATGATCCAGGCGCAGTGCGCGGGCGAACCGCGCCAGGTGTTGCAGGTGTCGGATCACCAGGTAATAGATGAGGGCCAGGAGCAACAGGGAAACCACGAACGTCTTGGCCGCCTGGGTTCCCAGAATAGTGAGCAGGCGCTCCCAGAGCCGGGCATGGACCCCCGCCAGGGATGCCGTCACTTCCACCGTGCCCAGGTCGTGCTGCACCCCATCCGCCGTTCGGTAGCGTACCGGAATATGCATCTGGCGCGTGTGCGGGTAATCATCGGTGGCACCGACGCTCAGTTCGGCGTCCCCGGAGAGTTCTGCCAGCTCCACATGCGGGAGGCTTTGGAGCCCCTGGAGCTGTAGCCGGAGCTGGTCCTCGTCCAGCGCCCAGAGGCTGGCGCCCAAGGGCCCCGCAAAGCTCCCGCGGGCGTCGGTCAGGGTCTGATCGAGTGCATGCAGGTCGCGCCGATATTCGGCATAGAGCTGGATGGAAGTGACCAGTAGCGTCACCAGGGAGCTGACCAGCAGAATGGCGACCACCACTTTGAGGCTCAGACGGCGGTGTCGGATCCATCCTGGCAGTGTCATCGAGTGTCCTGCAGTCGCCCGGCTGCATCAGCGCTCGACGTCGGCCGGCGCAGGATGCCTGGTATGCTCCCTATCGGTCCGTTATAGCATCTTTGTTACGCCAGGGGCGAGACCGTGGAAACGTCGTCCGCGGGCACGGCGTCGGGTAGTATGTTCAGCCGTGCAGGACCGTTGACTTCGGGTCACGGGAGACGCCGGGTTGCCGGACGCGGCAACGTCCACATCAAACAGACGACACACGGGGGAGACGGGAATGGCGGAGCTGCGCGGACGGGTTGCAGTCATCACCGGCGGCGGAAGCGGTCTCGGGCGTGAGCTGGCGCTGTGTTGTGCCCGTCGCGGCATGACAGTGGTGCTGGCCGACGTGGATGAGCCGG
>SKYZ01000312.1 GCA_007127625.1 Aquisalimonas sp.
CATGGCCAACCATGCTCCGGTGACCATCGACAATTCCATCAACCCGTACCGGCTACAGGGGCAGAAGACGGCGGCGTTCGAGATTGTCGAGGAACTGGAGCGGGCGCCGGACTATCACTGCCTGCCCGTGGGCAATGCCGGCAACATCACGGCTCACTGGATCGGCTACTGCGAATGCGCGGGCAAGCGCAGTGAGCACCTCACCGACGCCTGCTCGTACTGTGGCGGCAACTGTCGCTATGCCAGCGCCATCGTCGGCGACCGTCCGACCATGGTCGGCTATCAGGCAAGCGGCTCCGCGCCGTTCCTGCGTGGGGGCCCGGTGCAGGAGCCCGATACGGTGGCCACGGCCATCCGTATCGGGGATCCACAGTCCTGGGAGTACGCCTGGCACGCGAGCCGGGAGTCCGGCGGCTGGTTCGACGAGTGCAGTGACGAGGAAATCCTCGAGGCCCAGCGCTGGCTGGCGGCGCGGGAAGGCGTGTTCTGCGAGCCGGCTTCGGCGGCGTCGGTGGCCGGTGCCATGCGCGACATTCGCAACGGGCGCATTCCGGAGGGCAGCACCGTGGTATGCACGCTGACCGGTCATGGCCTCAAGGATCCGGATGTCGCCATCCGCCAGTCAGCCGATGCCATCAAGACCATCCCGGCGGAACTGGATACGGTGCGCCGGGCGATCCTGGACAAGCTCTGATCCCCCGGGCGATGGCCCAGGCCCGGCCCGATCAACGCAACGCATGCTACCTGCGGGTGCCCGGCCTGTTGGGGCCGATCCCCGCCGACGCCATGCAACTGGTGGACGCCTCCCCGGCCGTCGAACGCCTGGCAGGACTGCTGTCGAAGGCGCGGCGTGTCCGGACCGGTGAGGCCGCCGCGGGCATCCCCGGGTTCGCCCTGGAGTCGGCTGGCGGCGCAGTGCCGGCCGGCCCTTTGGGGTTGCTGGGGGCCGGTGGCTCCCCCGGCGATGATTTCTGGTTCCGGGCCGACCCGATCCACCTCCTGGCGGATCGCGACCAGTTGCGCCTGCTCGGACCGGAGACCCTGGACCTTGACCGGGATGAGGCCGGCCAGCTGGTCGCTGCCTTCAACGACTACTTTCATGACGACGGGCTGGAGCTGGTGGCGCCGTTGCCGGATACCTGGTTCCTTCGCTGTTCCACGCCACCCCGCGTTGATCCCGTGCCGTTGCACGCCGCACGTGACGTGCCGCTGGGCTCGGTGCAGCCCCGTGGTGAGGACGCGCCCTGGTGGCAGGCGCGCCTCAACGAGATGCAGATGCTCCTCCACGGGCATGCCGTGAACCGGGAGCGGGAGCGCCAGGGTCGCCTGCTGGTCAACGGGATCTGGCCCTGGGGCGGCGGCGTGCTGCCCCGGGTCAGCGGCCAGTGGGACACTGTCCTTAGTGATGAGCCGCTGGTCCGTGGCCTCGGTGTTGCGGCCGGGCTTGCGGTAGAACCCTGGTCCGATGAGGCAGAGCCGGTGCTGCAGGCCGCGGAGGCGGGGCCAACCCTGGCCGTGGCGCCGGAGCTGCCCGCGGTCCGTGACGGCGAGTCGTTCCAGGCCTGGGAGGCCGAAGTGCACGGGTTCAGTGAAGCCTGGGCGGCGCCCCTGGAGCGGGCACTGCGACAGCGCCGCTGCACCTCCGTGACACTGGATGCCGGTCTCGGCAGCTCGCCCCGGCGACTGACCCCGGCCAGTGTCCTGGCCTTCTGGCGTCGTCGTCGTGCCTTTGTCAGCCTGCTGGCGTCCGCATGAGGATCCGGCGTCGGCCTGCAACAGAGTCCTCCGAGGCCGCACTGGGCGATCTGCATCCCGTGCTGCAAAGGGTCTATGCGCGCCGGGGCGTGATGGAGGCCGACGAGCTCGATTGCTCCCTGACGGCGTTGGCGCCCACGGACGGGCTCTCCGGTCTGGAGACGGCGCTGGATCATCTCGCCGCGGCGGTGATGGAGCAGCAGCGCGTCCTGCTGGTGGGGGATTTCGATGCCGACGGCGCATCGAGCTGCGCCCTCGGGGTGCTGGGCCTGCGGGCGCTGGGTGCCCGCGAGGTGGAGTACCTGGTCCCGAATCGCTTCGAGTACGGCTACGGCCTGACGCCGGAGATCGTTGACGAGGCGTTCCGGCGCCGCCCGGATCTTCTGGTAACCGTGGACAATGGTGTTTCCAGCGTCGACGGCGTGCGGCGGGCGCGGGAGCTCGGCATGCGGGTGGTGGTGACGGATCACCATCTGCCGCCCGCGGAACTCCCCGTGCCGGACGCCATGGTCAATCCCAATCTCCCGGGTGACACCTTTCCGGGCAAGCATCTCGCCGGCGTCGGCGTGCTGTTCTACGTGCTTGCAGGGCTTCGCGGCCGTCTACGTGATTGCGGCTGGTTCGTCGGTGGCACGGAGCCTCAGCTCGCGGGGCTGCTCGATCTGGTGGCGCTGGGCACGGTAGCGGATGTCGTGCCGCTGGACCGCATCAATCGTGTCCTGGTGGAGCAGGGGCTGCGCCGCATCCGCGCCGGCCGCTGCCGCCCGGGCATCACCGCACTGCTGGAGGTTGCCGGACGTGAGCCCGGCCTTTGCGTCTCGGCGGACCTCGGGTTTGCCGCGGGCCCGCGGCTCAATGCAGCGGGGCGCCTGGACGACATGACCCGGGGTGTCGAGTGCCTGCTCTGTGACCAGCCCGCGGCTGCCCGGGACCACGCGCACCGCCTGGATGCCCTGAACCGTGAACGCCGCGAGATCGAGGGGCGCATGGCCGCCGAGGCCATGGCCGCTGTGGAAGCCTTCGAGCACTCCTGGAGCGGCGACAGTACACCCGCCGCGTTGTGTGTGACCGACCCCGGCTGGCACCAGGGCGTTGTCGGCATTGTCGCATCGCGCCTGAAAGAGCGGTTTCACCGGCCGGTGATTGCGTTCGCGCCCTCGGAGAACGGGGAACTCAAGGGCTCGGTGCGGTCCGTGCCTGGCCTGCACGTGCGTGATGCTCTGGAACAGGTGGCTGCCCGGTATCCCGGGCTGATCCAGCGGTTCGGTGGGCATGCGGCCGCGGCAGGGCTCAGCGTCCGCAGCGAACGGTTCGACGGGTTCCGGGAGGCGTTCAATGAGGTCGTGGATGCGACCCTGCCCCTGGAGCAGCGGCAGGGAGTGTGGCTCACCGACGGTGAACTGGCGCCGACCGAGCTGTCCGTGGACGTGGCGCAGGCGCTGCGCAGTGGCGGCCCCTGGGGACAGGGCTTTCCGGAGCCACTGTTCGACGGCATATTCCGGGTCCTGGGTGCCCGGGTCGTGGGGGACAGTCATCTCAAGCTGCGTCTGCAGGCCGAGGGCGGCGGTCCCAGGCTGGACGGGATCGCCTTCCGTGCGCTGGATGCGGGCTGGGATGAGACCCTGCCGGAGTGGTTGCACCTGGTGTACCGGCTGGACGTGAACCGGTGGCGCGGGCGGGAGAGCGTCCAGCTGCTGGTGGAGCACATGCAGGATGCCTGAGCGCGAAGTGTGACGTGTCTGGCAAAACGGGGCGGTGTTCCCTTCATCCGCGCAGCGCGTCGGTTAGCATGAGGCATCGAAACGCGTCGGCGTCGTCGGCAGCGTGTGACTGGGTTCATGTTCGCAGCAGGGTGGGTGCATGACGGACACCGGGGGCAGCTCCGTCCGCGCGGTAACGGGGGCAGGCGAAGGCCGTGTCTCCGACGCCGGTGACGAGTCGGCGCTGCGGCTCATCGCGGATCTCTCCAGCCGTTTCATCAGTGTCTCCCCCGACGAGGTGGAAGGTGCCATCCACCAGGCCCTGGCCGATATCGCGGCGCTGGCCGAGGTGGATCGCGCCTACGTGGTCCAGAGCGACAGCGATGGCGAGTACTACTGCACCCACGAGTGGTGCGCCGAAGGTGTTCCCTCGCGACGCGAGAAGCTGCGGCCGGTGCCCTCGCGGCGCCTGGGCTGGCTCCGCGGCGAACTGGACGCCGGACGCGTAGTCAATATCCCCGATACCCGGGCGATGGCTCCAGCGGCGTCCAGGGAAAAGGAGCTGTACCGGGAGTACGAGGTCGCCGCGGCCCTGGTGGCGCCCCTGTTCCTGGACGGCAGGCGTATCGGCTCGGTGGGCTTCGACATGATCCACGCGCCGCGCTACTGGGGCACCGACCTGGAACTGCTGCTTACCCTCACCGGGCAGATGATGCTCGGCGTCCTGCAGCGACAGCGGAAGGACGAGTCGCTGCTCGCCAGTCAGCAGCGCTACAGAGATCTGGTGGAGAACTCCGTCGAGTCCATCATCGTGCTGGATGCCGACCGCAACCGAATCGTCGACATCAACGATAATACAACGCGGTTGTTCGGGGTGGATCGGGACACCCTGATGAACACCTCTCCAGAATGGGTGCTGCCGTCGAAGCAGGCCGATGGAAGCGATTCTCTCGAACAGGCGCGAGAAATCATTCGCCGCTGCCTTCGCGGGGAGCGGCTGGTCTTCGACTGGACCTACCGGAGTGCCAGCGGAGTGCCGGTCCCGTGCGAAGTGCGCGCGGTACCTCTTCCCGCCAGCGAGGGGCGCCGCATCCGTCTGGCCATCCTCGATGTGAGCGAGCGCAAGCGCGCCGAGCAGGAACAGCTCGAATACCTGCGCCGTACGCGTGAGCAGCACCTCCACCTGGGGCGCGTGGCAACCAGCCGGGCCCTGGCCGAAGGTGATCTGGATGTTCTGTACCGGGAGGTCTGTGACGCGGTGTGCACGGTGCTCGGTGTTCATCGTGCCAGTCTGTGGAAGCTTGCTGACGAGGGTGCGGTTCTGCGGTGCGAAGCCGCATCGGAGCGAGGAGAAACGGGGCGAGCCGCCGAAGCCGCGACGGAGCAACCGGGCGAACTCGATGTGGCGCGGAACGCTGCCTATATCGATGAGCTGCGCAGCTCGCGGGCAGTGGCGATGGAGGACGTGGAGCAAGACCCCCGCGCCAGCGGGATGCTCGACAGCTATCTGCGGCCGCGCGGCATTCGCGGTCTTGTGGATGCCTCCGTGCGTGTCTCCGGCGAGGTGGCCGGCGTGATCTGCGCAGAGGCCATTGGCGCACGCCGGGAATGGCGCGTGGACGAGATCAATTTCGTCAGCGCCATGGCGGATCAGGTGGCACAGGCGGTGATCAACCACGACCGGGCCACTGCGGTGGAAGCGCTGCGGCAGAGCGAACAGCGCTATCGGGCGCTGTATGACGACAATCCCTCCATGTTCTTCACCATCGACGAGAACGGATTCGTTGCATCGGTGAACCGCTTCGCCGCCGAATCCCTGGGTTACCGGGTCGAGGAACTCGTGGGCCTGCCCTTCGATGTGCTCCACCATCAGGAAAGGCGGGCCGAGGTGGACCATCAACTCCTCGCCTGTCATCGGGCGCCGGGAGAGGTCCATCGCTGGGACTCGCACCTGGAGGTGCGCGGCGGTGGCACCATCAGCGTGCGCATCAGTGCCCGGACCCAGCCCCAGGCCGGCAATCGTCAGCCCGTGCTTGCGGTGTGCGAGGACATTTCCGAGGCCCAGGAGCTGGCCGAGGAGCTCAGCTACCAGGCGCGGCACGATGCGCTGACCGGACTGTTCAACCGCCGCGAGTACGAGACCAGTCTGCAGGCCGTGCTGGACGATGCCCGGGAGGAGGGCAGCGAGCACGTGATCTGCTACCTGGACCTGGATCAGTTCAAGGTCATCAACGACACCTGCGGCCATCTGGCCGGGGATGAGCTGCTGCGTCAGCTCAGTGCCGTACTCCAGGAGCAGATCGGGGAGCGGGACATGCTGGCGCGCCTGGGCGGCGACGAGTTCGGCATCCTCCTGCGGCACCGTAGCGCCGAGGCCGCATACGAGGTCGCCGATGCAGTCCGTCAGGCGGTGAGCGAGTTCCAGTTTACCTGGGATGGTCGGGCCTTTGGCCTGGGGGCGAGCATCGGCCTGGTACCCATCGGGCAGACCGCGGGCACCATGCACGATGTCATGAGTGTCGCCGACACCGCCTGCTACGCCGCCAAGGACCAGGGGCGCAATCGCATCCACGTCTATCGTCAGGGCGATGAGGAACTCGAACGCCGGCACGGTGAGATGCAATGGGTCAGCGGCATCCGTGAAGCGCTGACCGCGGACCGGTTACGGTTGTACTGTCAGCCCATCGTGCCCTTGGGGCGGCCGGAGCAGCGCCGGCACTACGAGCTGTTGCTGCGCATGGAGGGATCCGACGGGAGGCTCATCCAGCCCGGGGCTTTCCTGCCGGCGGCGGAGCGTTTCAACCTGATCCCGGCGGTGGATCGCTGGGTGATCGAGAATGCCCTGAGCTGGCTGGAGGCGCGCCCGGGCCATCTGGAACAGCTGGGCTCCTGCGCCATCAACCTCTCGGGGCTCTCGGTGGGGGACGAGGAGTTCCTGGACTGGCTCCTGACCAGGGTTCAGTCGGCCCGGGTGGAGCCGCACCGCATCTGCTTCGAGATCACCGAGACGGCCGCCATCCGTAACCTCTCCGTGGCCACGGAGTTCATGACCGGACTGCGCGGGCTGGGCTGCCGATTCGCTCTGGACGATTTCGGCAGCGGGCTGTCGTCGTTTGCCTACCTGAAGAACCTGCCGGTGGATGCGGTCAAGATCGACGGAATGTTCGTCCGCGACATGGACACGAACGCCATCAATCACGCCGTCGTGCGCTCCATCAACGACATCGGCCACGTCATGGGCAAGGCCACCGTCGCCGAGTTCGTGGAAACCGAAGCGGTATGGCAGGCGCTGACCGCGATCGGCGTGGACTACGCCCAGGGATTTGCCATTGCCCGCCCCATGCCGCTGGACGCCATGGACGCCATGGACGCCGCCGGGACCTGAACCTTTGGTTCCGGCGGCGCCGCGATGCCGTCGTCAGTCGTTCAGGCTGAACCCCCAGCGCTGGGCAACTTCAGGTTCATTCCGGAGCAGATAGAAATCCGCCATGATCTCGGCGCTGACATCCAGCAGGGTGTCGGGGTCGTCCTCGCGCTCGAGTTCATCCACGCTGTCCAGCGGCTCCAGACCCTGGATGCGCCGGTGCTCGTTGGCCTTGGCCAGCCGCCCTTCATTGCGCTGCTCGCGTTCCTGCTCACGCTGCGCCCGGTTGAGGGACACCTCGGTCTGCTTGCGGGCTTCCCGGATCTGCTCCAGCTCGTCCAGCAACGCTTGGTAGGCGGCGTGCTCCCGTACCCTCTCCTCGTGTCGCTCCCCCAGGAGTGAGACGGCACGGCTGAGCTCATCGATGCGGGTGTAGTCCACCGGGTCGATCTCATCCCAGGGCAGCGGATTGTCCGCTGCGCGTTCGCCGATCTCGTCGGCGTCCATGGCCGAGGGCAGGCTGATGTCCGGCTCGACACCAAGCTTCTGGGTGCTGCTCCCGGTGATGCGGTAGAACTTGGCGATGGTCATCTTCAGCCGCCCGGTATCGACGCTGGGGTCATTGCTGAAGCGGTCCAGGTCGACCATGGTCTGTACCGTGCCCTTGCCGAAGGTGCGCTCACCCAGGACGATGCCGCGGCCGTAGTCCTGCATGGCACCGGCGAAGATCTCGGACGCCGAGGCGCTTTGCCGGTCCACCATGATGGCCAGCGGGCCGTCGTAGTGGGTGGCTTCGTCCTGATCGCGCATGACTTCGGTGTCGCCGTCACTGCGGCGGATCTGCACGATGGGGCCACCGGGGAGGAACAGCCCGGTCATGTCCACGGCCTCCTGCAGCGAACCGCCGGAGTTGCCGCGCAGGTCGATGATTAGCCCGTCAATTCCTTCCGCCTGGAGCTCATCGATGTGACGCCGCACGTCCCGTGTGGTGCTGCGATAGTCATCCTCGCCGGCCTGGGCCGCGGCGAAATCCGTGTAGAAGGCCGGGATGGTGATCACGCCGATGCGCTGCACGCCGTCGTCACGCTCGATCTCCTTGACCTCCTTCTGTGCCGCCTGTTCCTCCAGGGCAATTTCGTTGCGTTCCAGCGTTACTGTCCGCGGCGCGCTGTCCGAGTCGCCGCCGGGCAGGATGCGCAGCCGAACCTCGGACTCCTTCGGCCCACGGATCCGGTCGACCACGTCGCTCAGGCGCCAACCGACCACGTCCACCATGTCCTCGTCGCCTTCGGCCACGCCGATGATGCGGTCCCCCGGAGAGAGCTCGCCGCTACGCTCCGCCGGACCACCGGGGACCAGCTCGATAATCTCGGTGAAGTCCCGCCGCGTGCGCAGCATGGCGCCGATGCCCTCCAGCGAGAGCTGCATCTGAATGTCGAACTCTTCGGAGTTGCGCGGCGACAGATAGTTGGTGTGCGGGTCGAAGGAGCGCGCCCAGGCCCCCATGTAGGCCTCGAAGATGTCTTCCGCCTCCGAGCGCTGCATGTTCTTGGCCACGTTCTCGTAGCGGCTGCGCAGCAGTTCCATGGTCTGCTCTTCATCATCGTCACCGAGCAGCATGGTCAGGGCGTCGTTCTTGATGCGCTGACGCCAGAGCCGATCCAGGGCATCCTCGTCGGCCACCCAGTCCTGCTCACGGCGGTTGAGTTCGAGGGTCTGGTCGGTGTCGAAGTCGATGCCGTTATCAATGACCCCGTGGGCGAACTCGGCCCGTTCCGTGGCACGCTGCTTCAGCCGGCCGTAGATGTGATAGGCCAGGTCCAGATCGCCGTCCATGAGCATATCGTCCAGCTCCGTACTGTGAGCACGAAACTCCTCGATGTCGGCCTGCGTGAAGTAGTAGCGATCCGGATCCAGTGCGTCCAGGTATGCCTCCAGGACCTGCTCCGAGAGCGCATCATCGATGGACTGCTGCCGGAAGTGCTGATGGGCCAGCAGGCGTGCAATCAGTCGGGCGGTTTCCGGGTGGTTGCTTCCCGGGCGCACGATCTCGTCTTCCGACTCCGAGGCCAGGGTCGTGGTGGAAAGGCAACCGGTGCCGACCACCAGTGCCAGCAGGAGGACCGCAAAGGGATAAAGGGTCGTTCGCAGCATTCGTTCACCCGTGTTGTGGCGTCGCCTCGCGTCTGCGCCATTCAGGCGGCAAGGCTCTTCGCGACGATTTCATGTAGTTCTATTGACAGCTTAGGCCGATTTCCGATCCGTTCCAATTGTCGCGCCATGCTCCGGGCCCGCGTCGCGTCGAAGCGGTCCCAGCGCGTCAATGGCAGAACCAGGCGGGCCGCGATAAGCGGATTCAGGGTGTCGAGTTCCATCACGCGCTCGGCGAGGAAGGCGTGACCGGCACCGTCGGCGCGATGGAAATGCAGTGGATTCTCCTGGCTGAAAGCACCCAGCAGGGAGCGTACGCGGTTGGGGTTGCCCATGTCGAACGCGGGGTGGCGCATGAGCCGTTCGACGCGATGGAGGCCGTCCCCCGCCCGGGCCGCGGCCTGGATTCGCAGCCACTTGTCCACCAGCAGGGGATCGTCTCCCCAGCGCCGGTAAAAGCTCTGGAGCGGCTGGCGGGCGAGCGAATCGTCGGCGTCCGCGAGCAGGGACAGGGCGGCCAGGCGGTCCGTCATGTTGTCCGTGTCGTGATACTGGCGCAGTGCCGTCTCCAGTCCGGCGGGTCCGGCGGCCACGCGGTAGGCCAGCGCCAGATGGCCAAGGCGGCGCAGAGCGGCCGCCCGGCGCGGCGGGACACCAGGGTGTGAGCCCGCACAGGCGGCATGAATCTCCTGCCATCGCGCCGCGAACGTCGTTCCCAGGACATGCCGGAGGTGCTCCCGGGCGCCGTGGATGGCTTCCACCTCGACGCAGGCGCGCTGTTCGCCGATGTAGTCCTCGGAGGGGAGGGCGAGGGTTTCGGCGACAAAGGCCGGATCGTGATCAAAGCCGTCCAGGACCTGTTCCACCGCCGTGGCCACGGCGGCGGGCAACGCCGGGGCCGCCCCGTGGTCCAGCGCCCCCATGATGACATCCATGGCCAGCTGTTGGGCAGCATCCCAGCGCACGAACGGATCGTCGTCGTTGCCCAGAAGCAGTGCCAGCTGTTCACGGGTGTACGGGAAGTCGAGGGCCACGGGCGCCGAGAAATCCCGCAGCAGGCTGGGCACCGGGGGCTCCGGCACATCCGTGAACGTGACCTGCCGGTCCTGTTCATTCAGTGTGATGAGCCGTTCGAACCCGCATGGTTCGGTTTCGTCGTCGAAACGCAGTGGCAGCGATCGCCCATCGGGCCCCATGAGAGCAAGACGAACCGGGATGGGAGCGGTCCGCTTGTGGGGTTGCCCGGGGGTTGCCGGGGTGAACTGGGAAAAGATCAGGTGGTAGCAGCGCCGCACCGGGTCGTGGCGGCCGCGGACCCGCAGCACCGGGGTGCCGGCCTGCTCATACCAGGCCGCCATGTCTGCCAGAGGTGTTCCGGTGGTGTCTTCCAGTGCCGCGCGGAAGTCTTCACAGGTCGCGCCCTGGCCGTCGTGGCGGCGAAGGTAGAGCCGCACCCCCGCGCGGAATGCGTGGTCCCCCAGACGGGTGTGGAGCATGCGGATCACCTCCGCACCCTTGTCGTAAACGGTGGCGGTATAGAAGTTGCTGACGTCCATGTAGTTGTCGGGCCGCACCGGGTGGGCCATGGGGCCGCTGTCCTCTGGGAACTGCAGCGCCCGCAGATTGCGGGCATCACGGATGCGCGTCAGCGCGGGAGACCCCATGGCGGCGCAGAACTGCTGCTCCCGGAATACGGTCAGCCCTTCCTTGAGGCTGAGCTGGAACCAGTCGCGCAGGGTGACGCGGTTGCCGGTCCAGTTGTGGAAATACTCGTGCGCGACCACCGCCTCCACGGTCTCCAGGTCATCGTCGGTGGCGGTCCGGGGATCGGCCAGGACACAGGCGGCATTGAAGATGTTCAGCCCCTTGTTCTCCATCGCCCCCATGTTGAAGTCCTCCACGGCGACGATCATGTAGCTGTCCAGGTCGTATTCCAGGCCGTAGAATTCCTCGTCCCAGCGCATGGCCCGCCTGAGGGCGTCCATGGCATGGCCGGTGCGCCCGGCGTTGCGCGGTTCCGTGTAGACTTGCAGGGCGATCTCGCGCCCCGATGGCGTCATGTGCGTCTCCTCGTGGACGCTCAGGTCCCCGGCCACCAGGGCGAACAGGTAGCTGGGTTTCGGGTGCGGATCGTGCCAGGTCACCCAGTGGCGGCCGTCCTCCAGCGTGCCGGCACCAATGCGATTGCCGTTTGCCAGCAGAACGGGGTAGCGGCCGGCGTCGGCGACAATGGTGGTGGTGTACCGGGTCATGACGTCCGGGCGATCCGGGAAGTAGGTCATGCAACGGAAGCCCTCCGGCTCGCACTGGGTGCAGAACAGACCGCCGGACCTGTAGAGTCCCTGCAGCGCGGTATTGTCCCGGGGGTGCAGCAGGGTGGTCACCTCAATGATGTGCCCGGGTCCGTCAAGCCCGGTCAGGGTCAACCCTTGCTCGTGGTGGGCCACCGCGGCTGCCGGCGGGGCGCTCCCGTCCACATGAAGCCGCTCCAGTTGCAGGCCCCGGCCGTGGAGGTGCAACGGTCCCGTCTGTTTACCCGCCGGGGCATCCGGGGTGACGCGAAAGGTCGTATGCAGCCGGGTTTCGTGCTCGCCGAGCTCAAAGGTCAGCGTGAGGTTGTGCACCCGATGGCTCGGCGGTGCGTAGTCCTTGAGAAACACGGTGTCTGGCGCGGTCATGCACGGCTCTCGGGCGCGGGTGCTGTGCCCCGTGGGGGCGTGTCGAGCAATCAACAATAGCAGCCCGCGGCCGTACCGTGAACGGCGACGCCGCGGGACTGGCAAGGGGAGGGTGCGGGTGGGCGTACAGACCACGGAGCACACGCGTCGATTCACCGCCGGACAGCTCATTCTGCTGGTGTTCCTGCCGTTCGCGGCGGGGTATTTCCTGTCGTACCTGTTTCGCACCGTCAATGCCGTCATCGCCTCCGATCTGCAGGCGGACATCGGCCTGTCGGCATCGGAACTGGGTCTGCTCACCGCGGCCTACTTTCTGTCCTTCGCCCTGTTCCAGCTGCCTCTTGGCCTGCTTCTGGACCGGTTCGGGCCGCGGCGGGTCGAGGCGGCGCTGCTGCTGGTGGCCGCGGCGGGCGCGGCTGTGTTCGCCGTCGGCGATGATCTCGCCAGTCTGGGAGCAGGGCGGGCGCTCATCGGCCTCGGTGTCTCCGCCTGCCTGATGGCGAGCTTCAAGGCGTTCACGGCGTGGTTCCCCGCCGAGCGACTGCCGCTGGTGAACGGCTGCCTGCTGGCCTGTGGCGGACTCGGTGCCATGGCCGCCACCAGTCCGGTGGAGTATCTCCTGGGCTGGACCGACTGGCGTATGGTGTTCCTGGGGCTTGCAGCCGCCTGCGGGGCCACGGCGGTCGCGGTGTGGACGGTGGTTCCCGAGACGCCCGGACGGGGCGGTGAGAGCATGCAGGAGCAACTGGCCGGTTTGCGGCAAGTGCTTACCAGTGCCTATTTCTGGCGGTTGGCGCCGCTGTCGCTGCTGATGCAGGGCGGTTCACTGGCAGTCCAGGGGCTGTGGGCGGGTCCGTGGATGCGGGATGTCGCCGGCATGGATCGCCAGACGGTGGCCGATACCCTGATGCTGATCGCTCTGGCCATGGCCATCGGCTTTGCTGCCTGGGGCGTGATCAGCGAGCGCCTGTCGCGCTTCGGCGTCAGGCCCTTTCAGATCGTTGCCGCCGGTGGCGCGCTGTTTCTGCTCTTCAAGCTGCTTCTGGTGCTGCAGCCGGCGACCGGTGTCGTGCCGTTGTGGATGGCGTTCGGTTTCTTCGCCACGTCGGGCACATTGGTGTACGCAATGATCTCCCAGGCGTTTCCCCTGGCCCTCACCGGACGAGCAACCACGGCGCTGAACCTGGCTGTTTTCGCTGGGGCATTTGTGTTGCAGTGGGTCATGGGGTTTGTGATCGAAGTCCGTGAACTGCCGGACGGACTCGGGTACGCTCCAGAAGGGTATGGCATGGCGTTCGGGATGCTTCTCGCTCTCCAGGTCATCGCGTTCGTGTGGTTCCTGTTGCCGATGCGGCACAAGGAGGAAAATGCATGATGTTCGGATTGCTCGGTTTTGGTGCGTTTGCGCCGGTGGAGCAGCCAGAGCTGGAAGTACTGCACCGGAAGCCGGCTGCGGACAAGAAGCGCAAGGCTCCGCCGCTGCTGTTCATCCATGGTGCGTACGCCGGGGCCTGGTGCTGGGACGAGCATTTCCTCCCCTGGTTCGCAGAGCAAGGTTTCGATGCCTATGCGGTGAGCCTGCGCGGTCACGGCAAGAGCGGAGGCCAGGATGACCTGCATCAGTCCAGCATCCGCGACTACGTCGCCGATGTCCGTAGCGTCGTGGAGACACTGGACGCGCCGCCGATCCTGGTGGGGCATTCCATGGGGGGGATGGTGGTTCAGAAGTACCTGGAGCAGTATCCGGCTGCCGCCGCCGTACTCATGGCCTCCGTGCCTCCGGGCGGGCTGAGCAGTTCGGTGATGCGCCTGACCACCTCCGATCCAATGCTGTTCGCGCAGGTGTCCATGGTCCAGGCTGGAGCGCGGGATCTCGTGGATACCGAGAACGCCGGCCGTGCGATCTTCTCCGACGACATGGATGCCGATCTGCGCGATTCCTACGGCGCGCGCATGCAGAGCGAATCCCAGCGCGCCCTGATGGACATGACATTCATGGATCTGCCGCGGCGATGGCGGATGCAGCTGCCGCCCATGCTGGTGCTGGGCGCCGGGCGGGATGCGCTGTTTTCCATCAACGAGACCAAACGCACGGCACGATCCTACAAGGCCGATTACCAGATCTATCCCGAGATGGCCCACGCCATGATGCTGGAGACAAGCTGGGGTATGCCGGCCCGGGAGATCCGCGACTGGATCATCGAGCATTCGGACCGGTTCACCCTGGAATAGACGCCACGCGCTGCGAAAGATGGCATGCCGGCCCCGTCAGGGGGCCGACACCGACTCGGGTCAGGATGCCGCAGCCCGCGCTGGTTGTTCGATGTGCTGCCGCCGCAGCTCCCGCGGCGTCGGACCGTAGGGATTGAGCTGATAGTAGCCGGTGAACTCGTCGAAAGCCTTGAGGGCATCCTCCAGGGACCGATCCTCCCGGACTTCGAAGGCATTGATTCCTACCCGCGCCATGTAGGCGAGCTGGTCCCGGAGCACGTCACCGACGGCACGCAGCTCGCCGCGGTAACCATGACGTGCACGCAGCAGGCGGGCGTGTGACAGGCAGCGCCCGTCCTTGAACGCCGGAAACTCCAGCGCGATGAGAGGAAGCTTGTCCAGCATCGGCAGGAGTTCATCCAGAGGCGTATCGCCGTCGATGCGGACGCCGACCCGCCCCGAATGAGCGGCCAGTGTCTCCCGCTCCGCGAGCCAGCGGGCGTGGCTGACGATGACATCCCCCTCGGGCAGGGTCTGCTCATCATCC
>SKYZ01000360.1 GCA_007127625.1 Aquisalimonas sp.
ATCTTCGGGCGGGTGATGGACAACTACGTGCTCGTTGCCATCCCGCTGTTCATCCTCATGGCCCGCTTCCTCAATGACTCCGGCGTCACCGAACGGATGTTCGAGGTCATGCGCCTGCTGTTCGGACGCGTTCGCGGCGGCCTGGCCCTGACGGTGGTGGTGGTCTCCGTGCTCCTGGCGGCGACCACGGGCATTGTCGGCGCTTCCATCGCGGTCATGGGCATGATCGCCCTGGCACCGATGCTCAAGTACGGCTACAACAAGTCCCTGAGTTCCGGCGTCATCATGGCCAGCGGCAGCCTGGGCATCCTCATCCCGCCGAGCATCATGCTGGTGCTCATGGCAAGCTACTCGCCGGTGTCCGTGGGCAAGCTGTTCGCAGGCGCCCTGATTCCCGGCCTGATCCTCGGCGCCGCCTACGGGATCTACGTCGCGGCGCTGTGCTGGTTCCGCCCCGACTACGGCCCGCCGGTGGAAGCAGAGGAGCGCGCGGAAACCAGTACCGGGCGCCTGCTTTGGCTGCTGGTCAAGTACGTGGCTCCACCCATGGTACTGATCCTCGGGGTGCTCGGCGCCCTGTTCACCGGCTTTGCCACCGCCACCGAGGCGTCGGCCATCGGCGCATTGCTGGCCTTCCTGCTGTTCCTGACTTTCGGTGACCGCTCCCCGCGCACCTGTTTCAACACCTTCATGGAGGCCGGCAAGACCACTGCCATGGTCATGTTCGTCATCGTCGGCGCCACGGCGTTTACCGGCGTCTTCTCCCGCGGCGGCGGCATGCAGTTCGTCCAGCAGGTCATGCTGGGTGCACCAGGCGGCGAGATCGGCATTCTCATACTGATGCTGTTCATCGTGTTCCTGCTGGGCATGTTCCTGGACTGGACCGGCATCGTGCTGCTGAGCTTCCCGATCATGCTCCCCGTGGTCCAGGCCATGGACATCGACGTGCTGTGGTTCATCGTCATGAACGCCGTCATCCTGCAGACCTCGTTCCTGACGCCACCGTTCGGCTATGCTCTGTTCTATCTCAAGGGCGTGGCCCCGCCGGGGGTGGAGATCCTGGATCTGTACAAGGCGGTGATCCCCTTCTGCCTGATCATCGTATTCACCTGCGTTCTGCTGGCACTGTTCCCGGGGCTGATCACCGGGCTGCCGCAGGCGCTGCTGGGATGAACGCCGCCGCCCTCCCGCGGCGGCGGAACACAGATAACGGAGGAGGACGCTCGCGATGCGCATGAATGGACAGGTAGCGCTCATCACCGGCGCCGGGCGCGGCATCGGTCGAGCCATAGCGGAGGGCTTCGCCCGGGAGGGCGCACGGGTCGCCGTGGCGGATCTCACCGTGGAATCCGCCAGTGAGGCGGTGGAGGCCATCCGGAGCAGCGGCGGCGAGGCCATGGCGCTGGCCATGGATGTCACCGACGAACAGGCGGTGGACCGCGGTGTCGATGAGATCTGCGATCACTGGGGAGCCCTGGATGTGGCGGTGGCCAATGCCGGCATCCAGCACATCGACCCACTGGACCAGCTGGACTTCGCCGACTGGCGCAAGGTCGTCTCCGTGCATCTGGATGGCGCCTTCCTGGTCACGCGGGCGGCGCTTCGGAAAATGTACGCCGGTGACCGTGGCGGGGCCATCATCTACATGGGCTCGGTCCACTCCAAGGAGGCGTCGCCACTGAAGGCCCCCTACGTCGCCGCCAAGCACGCCCTCAACGGCCTGTGCCGTTCCGTGGCCAAGGAGGGGGCGGCGCACGGCGTGCGCAGCAACATCATCTGCCCCGGCTTCGTGCGCACACCGCTGGTGGACAAGCAGATCCCGGAACAGGCCCGGGAACTCGGGATCTCCGAGGACGAAGTGATCCGCAACGTGATGCTGAAGCAGACCGTGGATCAGGAGTTCACCACCCTGGAGGATGTCACGGAGCTGGCCGTTCATCTGGCGGCTTTCCCGTCCAACGCCCTTACGGGACAATCCATCGTAGTCAGCCATGGCTGGCACATGCAGTAGCCGCCCCGGTGACGGTGTCGAGGTCCACGCCGACACCTCATGAATAACGACGGAGGAAGAGACGATGTCCGGTGACATCCTGTGGCAGCCCGGCGAACGGGAACTGCGCAAGAGCAACATGGCGCGGTACATGGACTGGCTGGCCGAGAACGGCTACGGGCGTTTCGGCAACTGGCCGGCGCTGTACCAGTGGTCGATCCGTGACATGGAACAGTTCTGGGAGTCGGTGTGGACATTCACCGGCCTGCAAGCCGATACCCCCTGGGAGAGGATCCACGACAACCAGCCCATGCCGGACACACGCTGGCTGCCCGGGGCACGGCTCAACTATGCCGGCAACATGCTGCGGCATGCCCGTGGCGAACGCGCCGACCAGGAAGCGGTCATCGCGGTGGCCGAGGGGCGCGAGACCTCCCGCACCACATGGCGGGAACTGGAGCGCCAGGTCGGCGCCTTCGAGGGGTGGCTCCGGGCCCAGGGGGTCGAAACCGGCGATCGGGTCGCCGGGTTGGTGTGCAATGGTCTGGAGGCTCTGGTGGGCATGCTCGCCTGCTCCAGCCTGGGCGCGGTATGGAGTTCCGCCTCGCCGGATTTCGGCGTCCAGGCCACCGAGGACCGCTTCGGCCAGATCGAGCCGAAGGTCCTGGTGGCGGTCAACGGTTACGGCTTCAACGGCAAGCGCTTCCAGCGGGCCGAGCAGATCCGGCAGCTGGCCGAGCGAATCCCCAGCGTGCAGGCCGTGGCCGTGATCCCGCAACTCGATGATGCCCCCATGCCCGAAGGCGACCGCTTCGTTCCGTGGGACGAAGCCCTGGCGGCCCACGACGGGGCGAAGCCCTCGTTCACGCCACTGCCGGCGCATCATCCGCTCTACATTCTTTACTCCTCCGGTACCACCGGCAAGCCGAAGTGCATCGTCCACGGTGCCGGCGGCATCCTGCTCAACCACGCCAAGGAACTGATCCTTCACGGCGACGTCGCGGTCGGTGACCGTTTCTTCTACTTCACCACCTGCGGCTGGATGATGTGGAACTGGCAGGCATCGGCGCTGCTGGCCGGCGCCACGCTGGTGGTCTACGACGGCTCCCCCGGTTATCCGGACGTCGGCATGCCGTGGCGACTGGCGGACGCGGAGCGTCTCACCCACTTCGGCACCAGTGCCCGCTTCATCGCCGCCTGCCGCAAAGCGGAGATCGAACCCGGGCGTGAGCAGGACCTGAGCGCCCTGCGGGTGGTGTTCTCCACCGGCTCACCGCTGCTGCCGGAGGACTACGACTGGTTCTACGCCTCCGTCTCCCGGGATGTTCTGCTGGGCTCCATCGCCGGCGGCACGGACATCTGCGCCTGCTTCGTGGGCAGCAATCCGCTGCTGCCCGTGCGCCGCGGCGAAATCCAGAGTCCCATGCTGGGCGCCGACGTTGCAGCCTTCGATGAAGATGGCAAGGAGACGGATGGCCGCGGTGAACTGGTCTGCCGCCAGCCCCTGCCGTCCATGCCGGTGGCATTCTGGAACGACCCCGACGGCAGCCGTTACCGCGAGGCCTACTTCGACACCTTCCCCGGGATCTGGGCCCACGGCGACTTCATCGGTTTCACCGACGCCGGAGGCGCCATCATCTACGGGCGCTCCGACGCGGTACTCAATCCCGGCGGCGTGCGCATCGGTACGGCGGAGATCTACCGACAGGTGGAAACCGAGAACCGGATCGCCGACAGCCTGGTGGTGGGTCGGCCGGTGGAAGGGGATGTGGATGTCGTGCTGCTGGTGGTGCCGGCAGAGGGCGTAACGGTGGACGGCGAACTGCGCAAGCAGCTTCGCAACCGCATCCGCGACGGTGCCAGCCCCCGCCACGTTCCCCGCCACATCGTCGCCGTGGACGACATTCCCTACACCCGCAGCGGCAAGAAAGTGGAACTCGCCGTCACTCGCATGCTGCGCGGCGACCGGAAGGAAGAGAACCGCGCGGCGCTGTCCAATCCGGAGTCCCTGGACAGCATTCGCG
Source organism: Aquisalimonas sp. (assembly GCA_007127625.1). GTDB lineage: Bacteria > Pseudomonadota > Gammaproteobacteria > Nitrococcales > Aquisalimonadaceae > Aquisalimonas. The sequence goes on from SKYZ01000360.1 coordinate 4,015, forward strand.
CCACGCTCAACGAAGCCGGCCTGCTGCCGGAGACCGACTGAAACGGCAGCCCTCGCCATCGGCGTCCG
>SKYZ01000125.1 GCA_007127625.1 Aquisalimonas sp.
AACATCACCAACGTCTGGACGACCTGCCAGGGACGGCGGAGAATCCTGAACAAACGGGGACCACATTCGCGGCACAAGGAACCGGCACGGCGACGAGCGGGTGCTTTGGTTACGGACCGTCTGCGGCCAGGACGGCCGCAGTCGAGCGCCCATGGACGGGTTTACAGCGTGTCCGTAACCAAAGTACCCGCTCGTCGCCCCCCGACGCGCCCTGAGCCGATGCGCCTGGTCCCAACTCCGACAGAAACGACCCGAGCGAGGAGTACAGCCATGCAAGACGACCCCATTGTCATCGTCGGCGCCGCCCGCACCCCCATGGGGGGCCTCATGGGCGACGTCGCCAACCTGAGCGCCACCGAACTGGGCAGCTACAGCATCGCCGCCGCCCTGGAACGCGCCGGTGTCCCCGCGGAGGACATCAACGAAGTCTTCATGGGCAACGTCCTGCCCGCCGGCCTGGGCCAGGCCCCGGCCCGCCAGGCCGCCATGGGCGCCGGCCTGCCCAAGTCCGTGCCCTGCAACACCATCAGCAAAGTGTGCGGCTCCGGCATGCGCGCCACCATGTTCGCCCACGACGTGCTCGCCCTGAAACGCGGCCGCATCGCCGTCGCCGGCGGCATGGAAAGCATGTCCCGGGCACCGTACCTGCTGGAGAAAGCCCGCGGCGGCTACCGCCTCGGGCATGGCAAACTCACCGACCACATGTTCTTCGACGGCCTCGAGGACGCCTACGAAAAAGGCGAACTCATGGGCAAGTTTGCCGAACGCTGCGCCAGCCACTTCCAGTTCAGCCGCGACGCCCAGGACGACTTCGCCGAAGCCTCCCTGCGCCGCGCCCGTCAGGCCGCCGACGACGGCACCTTCGACACCGAGATTGCCCCCATCACCATCAAGGAGCGCAAGGGCGAGCGCACCGTCAGCCGGGACGAACAGCCCTGGAACGCCGACCCCGACAAACTGCGGACCCTCAAGCCCGCCTTCGATCCCCAGGGCACCGTCACCGCCGCCAACGCCAGCTCCATCTCCGACGGCGCCGCCGCCCTGGTGCTCATGCCGCTCAGCGAAGCCGAGAAGCGCGGCCTGACCCCGCTGGCGGCCATCCGCGGCCAGGCCAGCCACGCCCGCGAGCCGCAGTGGTTCACCACCGCCCCCGTGGGCGCCACGCAGAATCTGCTGGAACAGGTGGGCTGGTCCGCCGGCGAGGTGGACCTCTACGAGATCAACGAAGCCTTCGCCGTGGTGGTCATGGCCGCCATGAAAGAGCTGGATCTGCCCCACGACAAAGTGAACGTGCACGGCGGCGCCTGTGCCCTGGGCCACCCCATCGGTGCCTCCGGCGCGCGGATCATCGTGACGCTGCTGAATGCGCTGCAGAGGCACGACCTGAAGCGGGGTGTGGCATCCATCTGCATCGGGGGTGGCGAGGCCACCGCGGTGGCGGTGGAGCGGCTGGCGTAAGCGACGCCCGACCCTGCGGGGGCAAGGCGGTCGCGCGGTGCGGTATGGCCCTGGCCGTACGCTGGACCGGTCGCGGCTGAAGCCGCTCCTACGAACAAAGGCACAGCCTGTAGGAGCGGCTTCAGCCGCGACATGCCGGCGTATCGCGTTCATGAGCGCCTCACAGGTCGCCGTAGTCGCCGTGGCGGCCATGCCCCGAGGCGAAGCGACCGGCTCCGGCGACCCCCTCCTCGCGCAGGGCACGCAACCCCCGCTGGTATTCACTGCGCAGAGACTCCGCCAACGGCTGCCCGTGCTGGGCGTAGGCCGAGGCCCGGTCCATGCGCATGCACAGCTGCGGAAACCGGGTCAGTTCCCGGGCCAGCTCCTCGGCCGCCGTGCGGGCCTCACCGTCCGGCACCACGCGGTTGCACAGCCCCATGGCGTGGGCCTCATCGGCCTCCACCGTGCGGCCGGTGAGGATCAGATCCAGGGCACGCCCCAGGCCGACGATCTGCGGCAGCCGCACCGTGCCGCCGTCGATGAGCGGTACCCCCCAGCGCCGGCAATAGACGCCGAACTTCGCGCTGGCCTCCATCACCCGCAAATCGCACCACAGGGCCAGCTCCATGCCACCGGCCACGGCGTAACCGGACACGGCGGCGATCACCGGCTTGCTCAGCAGCAGCCGGGACGGCCCCATGGGTGCCGGCGACTGCGTGACCCCGTCCGGGTCGGCAGGCGGATCCAGTTCGGCCAGGTAGGTCTCCAGATCGCCGGACGACACGGCCTTGAGATCCGCGCCGGCGCAGAAGGTACCGTGGTCACCACAGAACACGGCCACGCTGGCGTCATCGTCCGCCTCGAACGCCAGAAACGCCGCATGCAGATCCCGGGCCGTGTCGGGATCCACCGCATTGCGGGCGTGCTGGCGGTCCAGGATCACCGTGGTAACGGCACCGTCCTTCTCCACCCGGATCCCGGTCATTGCGAGGCCGATCCGCCGCCGTGCTGCAGAAACTCGATGACGCTGGAGAAGTCCTTGCCACCATTGCCCGCGGCGTCGTGCAACGCGTAGATGTTGCGCGCCGTGGAGCCAAGCGGCGTGGCCTTGCCGTCCTTCAGGGCAGCATCCATGGCCAGGCCCAGGTCCTTGAGCATGAGCGCGGTGCCGAAACCACCCGTGTAGCCGCGGGACGCCGGCGTGCCGTCCATGACCCCGGGATACGGGTTGTAGACGTTCAACACCCAGTTGCCACCGGAGGCCTGCTGCATGATGTCCGACAGCGCCTTGGGATCCAGCCCCTCGGCAACGCCGAGGTTGATCGCCTCGGAGGTGCCGATCATGCTGATGGCGAGCAGCATGTTGTTGCACATCTTCGCCACCTGGCCGGCGCCGGCGGGGCCGGCGTGGAACACCGCCCGGCCCATGACATCCAGCACCGGGCGCGCCTGTTCCACGGGGCCGGACTCGCCGCCCACCATGAACACCAGCTTGCCCGCCTCGGCGCCGGCAACACCGCCGGAGACCGGCGCGTCGATCATGGGATTGCCCGCCTTGTCCGCCTCCGCGACCACCGCCCGGGCGGTTTCGGCATCGATGGTGCTGCAGTCCACCAGCAACGTACCCTTGGCCACCTTGTCCAGCAGCCCGCCGTCACCCAGGTACAGCTCGCGGACATGCTTGCCCGCCGGCAGCATGGTGATGACCATCTCCACGCCCTCGACGACTTCGCCGGGGCTTCCGCAGGCCGTCGCGCCGGCGTCGGCAAGGCGCTTCATGGCGTCCTGCGAGAGATCGTAGACCTTCAGGCTGTGGCCGTCGTTGACCAGGTTAGTGGCCATGGGGCCACCCATGTTGCCAAGTCCGATGAATCCGATGGTCGCCATGGCTCTCTCCTCCAGGCTGTGGGACGCAGGGGCCTCTCATGGGCCCCGTTCCTTGTTCTACAGGTCCGCCAGCGGGTGGCTGGTGTAATCCGACGGCAGTCGGAAATGGGCGTCCACCGTGGCCTCCGGCACCTCGCTCAGGGACGGCACGGACCACTGTGGGTTGCGATCCTTGTCCACCAGCAGGGCGCGCACGCCCTCGCGGAAGTCCGGATGACGGGAGGCCTGCACCGCCATGCACAACTCCCGCCGGAAGCACTCGGCCAGGGACAGATGGCGGCCGCCACGGTACTGGCGGTCGAACACCGCCTGGGACACCGGGCAGGCCCGGGTCAGGCCCTTGGCCACGGAGTGCAGGGATTCGTCGGTCTCCGCCGTCCGGTGGATGGCGTCCACCACCGCGCTCGGGGTGGCGTGATCGGTGAGCGCCTGGATGCCGGCGAAGCGGTCCATCAGCGGCGTCGGGCCAGAGGCGTCGTGGGCGTTCCAGACGGCCCCCAGCGCCTGGCTGGCGGCTTCGTGGCGTTCCTGCTCGGTGCGCCCCCAGCGAGCGCTTGTCAGGGCGTCCACCACCGTCTCGCGCTGGTCCGAAGCGATCATGTAGTCACCCAGGCCCAGCTCGAAAATGTCGGAGCCGAACACGTGCTCGCCGGTGATCCCCAGGTAGTAGCCCATGCGCCCGGGCATGCGGTTGAGGAAGAAGGTGCCGCCCACGTCCGGGAACAGCCCCAGGGGCATCTCCGGCATGGCCA
>SKYZ01000225.1 GCA_007127625.1 Aquisalimonas sp.
CCCATGCGCGGATGTCGTCCAGTAGTTCCTTCCCGGCCGGCTTCAGCAGGCGCCCCTGGAGGATGAGCTCCGTGGCCGCGCGGCGAGCCTCGGGGCCGGACGGCTCCAGTTCCTCGGTGCGAAGGGAGCGGCCCGCGTAGCGCCAGGTCTGTCTGCAGAGCAGTTGCCCCTTCCGAAGCGTGGGATTGTCGATGTCCACCTCGGCGAGCCCTTGGTTGATGAACGTCTTCAAGGGAATCGGCGCCATGCAGGTGCCCACGGTAATGGTCTGGCGGGTGCCACGGCCCGGAACGCTGAGATCGTCGAATACCATTGCCGCCTCGTCCGTCGCGCCGAACAGGCTTTCGCGGCCCGGGAACAGTTCGCCGAGACCGTTACCCAGCGCCTCGCGGCGCTTTTCCCGGCGCACGAAGGCCATGACCGGAGCGGTGGCGGCAGCGGCCGCCAGCGCCTTTTCAACGGTTCCGGTGTCCAGATGCCCCGGAACCGCGGGCAGGCCCAGTTGTTCCCGGAGTTGACCGGCCAGCGCCAGGGCCTCGTCACGGGGACGGCGGCCCACGGTAACGCCCGGCAGCTCCAGCCCCCGGATTGCGGCAACCCGCAGGGTGGCATCGCAGCGGCGCCGGAGGATTTTCTGCAGGCGCTCCCGATCGTCCGGGTCACCGGTTACGGTGGCCAGGGCGGGTCCGGCATGGAGGCCCGCGGCCAGGTCCGCCATGAACCCGGCGGTGTTCTGGTCCGGCATGGCCAGGATGAGGGCGGCGAACTGTGTGTCCACCGGCAGGGCGAACAAGCGGTGCCCCAGGGCGGTGGCCCGTCCTGCCGCATCGATGGCACCCATGGCTGCCAGGGTCCGTTCCGCCCGCTCCAGGCTCTCGCCCCGGGGTGGATCGGGGAACCCGAGTTCCCGGACCGGCGTGCCGGATACCGCCGCCGCCAGCACCAGATCGCTGAGATCCTCTCGCTGCGTCTCCGGTGGCGCAGCCGCCTGCAACGGTGCCTGGCTGCCCCACAGCCGCAGGCACAGTCCCGGTTGCGTGCGTCCCGCGCGCCCGCGCCGCTGATCCGCGTTGGCGCGGGCAATGGGCTGGAGAGTCAGCACAGTGCGGCCGTTCCGCTGTGCCGTGCGCCGTTCCAGTCCACTGTCCACCACGGCGGTGATACCCGGCACGGTCAGCGATGTCTCCGCCACGTTGGTGGCCAGTACCGCCCGGCGTCGCCCCCCGCTGCGCAGGGCTCGCTCCTGTTCCCGGATGGACGCCGACCCGTGCAGCGGCACGATCTCCGCATCGATGCTTGCCAACTGTTCGGCCGTGGCACGGATCTCGCCGCGCCCGGGCAGAAACGCGAGCACGTCGCCGTCGGTCTCCTGCAGCGCCCGCTGTAGCCCTGCCGCCATCCGCGCAGCCAGATCCCGTGACACGGGCATCTCCCGGGGCCCCTCGGCCAGGTGGTGCACGGCGACCGGATGGCCCTGGCCGGGCGCTTCCAGATGGCGTCCCTGGATGAATGTCGCCAGCCGCTCGCCGTCCACGGTGGCGGAGGCCAGTACCAGGCGCTGCTGCCCCCGGGCCTGCAGCAGCGCCAGTAGCAGGTCCGTATCCCAGCGGCGCTCGTGGAACTCGTCCAGGACCACCGTGGCGAACCCCGACAGGCCCGACTCGGCCAGCCAGTTGAGCGCGATGCCCGGCGTCACGAAGCAGATCTCGGTGTCGGGCCCGTGGCGGGCGTCCAGGCGAACCGCATAACCGATGCGCTGGCCGGCGCTCTCGCCGGATTCTTCAGCGATGCGCAGCGCCAGACTCACCGCTGCCACACGCCGGGGCTCCACCACCAGGACCCGCCCACGCCGGGCGGACCAGAGCGGCAGGCGCGTGGACTTGCCTGTCCCCGTGGCGGCGGTGACCACCACGTGGCCTTCGTCCAGGGCGCGCTCGAAGTCGTCCCGCAGGCGGTCGATGGGCAATTCGGAAAGGTTCATGGTTCTGACGTCTTCGCTCACGGCGGGTGCAGAGCATAGCAACTCGCCCGGCCGTCGCCGAAGCGCGTCGCCTGCCGGCGTCAATGCGGCGAACCGGTCCTGTTCGGTAGAAGGGAGCATGCGAATTGCCAACAGGGCCGATGCGCCAGGATCTGTGACGGGCGGCGAAATCTGGCACTCTGTAGTGCATTGCACGGATACGGAGCAAGCCCGGATGGAACCTCGAGCGAGACACCGACTGCGGCCGCTGGCACTGTTGCCAGCGGCCGCCGTTCTTGTGAGCGCCTGTAAGTTGTATCTGCCTGGCACCGAGGACAGTGAGGGCGATACGGGTGTGCGGTTCTTGATTGCACCGACACCGCATGCGGCTGTGCGGGACCTTGAGTTGCCCGTTGAGGCAGTGGAGCTGGAAAGGTCTGACGGTGAGGAGCATCGCATCGACTTTGAAGCGCCCGTGACGGTGTCGTTCGCTGCGGATCTGGATGCGGGGTTCTTGGATACAGAGGTCTTTGCCAGTGAGTCGCTGCCCGTGGGCGAGTATCGACGGTTAACCTTGCGGGTGGACGCCGACGCGGTGTTCTTCGTGCCGGCGGATACGGGCCAGGCAGAGGCGCTGGTTCTACCCGGTGACGGTCGGCTGAATTACGAGTCGGAATTCCAGCTGGAGGCCGGAGACGACGAAACCCTGGTGCTTCAGCCGGATCTGCACTCCGGCCTGTCATTCGACGGCAACGAGTTTTCCCTGGGCACCAGCCATATCATTACCACCACCGCGCGAAGCGGCGGGCTCTCGTTCCTGGATCTGCCTGCCTGTCCGGAGCCCGGCGTTTACCTCTTCGAGGGTTTCGACCAGGACCCCGTGGACTTGGGGGATGGTGACGGCCCATTCTTCAGTCTCTGGCTCGAAGAGGCGGGAACTTCCCTGGCCGATGTGCGTTACGTCCCCAGTGGGAAATACTCGGTGATCCCGGCATGCAATGTAGGCACCGAGAACCTTGGGAGCGGGGACGGCACGGAATTCAGAGAGGATGATGCCGTGAACGTCGAGGTGGAAGACGAGATGTGCATCACCGTCGAGTTTGGCAGTGGGGCCGGCTCGGCCGAGCAATGTTGAAGTGAGGGCGGAGAGCGGTTGCGTTTGGCCTGGGATTCATCGGGCGGGCATACTCAACGCCTGATTGCCAAGGAGATGCCCATGCTGCCAACACCGGATATCGCCCGCGTCACGCCCGGTAAATTCCTCCGCGGCCGTGTCGCCCATGTCTGGCCGTTTGCTGCGGTCAGCTTCCTGTTCGCCGTGGTCATTCTGCTGATGCCGCGCACCTTCGACGGCACGGCGGTGGAGTGGCTGCATACCCTGCGGCCCGTCAACGCGCTGCTGCGGGAACTGGCCATCGGCGCTCTGCTTCTGTTCGGTGGTGTCGTTCTGATATTGCGTCGGGTGCCGCCGGGTCCGACGGTGCTGAAGTTCACGGCGACCCTGTCCCAGGCGTTCATTACCTTCTTCTTCTACCTGGTGGCGCTGTTCGGCGGGTTGCTGGTGGCCTGGCCGCTGGCGGTGTGGCTGGAAGCGCCCCTGCGCAATGTCCAGCCCGGGTTGCAGGGCCTGCTCTTCGGGGTACTCAGCGTTCTGCTGGTCTACGTGGTGTTCGCGCTGGTGCACCGGCTCGGCAAGGGGCGCTGGCCCGGTCAGGAGTCGGGTGGGGGTCAACTTGACGGCGCGCTGCGCCTCGATCGTATCCCGGATCTGGCGGTGCGCGCCGCCGGCGCGGCCATGGTGCTGGTCTGCGCCGCGCTGTTCTGGACCGGAACCATTCTCTGAGGCGGACAATGACAAGAATCACTCCACTGGTGCTCTCCGGCGGCTCGGGCACGCGGCTGTGGCCGTTGTCCCGCGAACTCTACCCGAAGCAGCTGCTGCCGCTCACCGATCCCGACCACACCATGCTGCAGAGCACCGTGGAGCGCCTGCGCGGTCTGCCGGACCTGGCAGAGCAGTCGGTGGTGATCTGCAACGAGGCGCACCGCTTCCTGGTGGCGGAACAGCTCCGCGGCACGCATCTCCCGGCAGCGGCCATCCTGCTGGAGCCGG
>SKYZ01000292.1 GCA_007127625.1 Aquisalimonas sp.
CGAACTCGCCCGGATCGCCGGCGCAGAGACCGTCGAGGTCGCACGCATGGACCGCGCCCCCGTACCGGAACCGGGGATGCTCCACCTGCAAGCCGTGGGCACGCAACTGCTCCAGGTGGCCACCACGGGCCACGAACGTGACCGAATTGCCCGCCGCAAGCCAGCGCGCACCGTAATATCCGCCGACACCGCCCGCACCAATGACGGCCATTCGCATGCCAGCAACCTCCTGCGATCCACCCGCAATATCTCCGTCCCGCAGCAACCGCCGCGGTGCTCGATGATGATCGCAGGTTTCCCGTCGCCATGACACCTGATGAGGTCCGGGTTGACGAAGATCAAATCACCGCCTACCCCGCCCGGGTTAGGCTTCAATCCAGACGTAGCCGGGCCGGAGCCCGGCGCTGCCACGCTCCGGCCACTCCAAGGCGAGAGAGACACCATGAGACCAGGGAACGCACAGGCCAGCGCCGCGCCGGCAACACCGCAGGCCCCGGGTCTACAGGTCCGGGGCCTGGCATGCCGGCGCGGAGGGATGAGGCTGTTCGCGCCGGTTGATTTCGACCTGGCTGCCGGTGAACTGCTGTTCGTGCGTGGCCGCAACGGTCGCGGCAAGACCACCCTCCTGCGCGCCATCTGCGGGCTCACCGAACCGGCCTCCGGCGAGATCCGGTTCCACGGCGACAGCATTCGCACCATGGATGACGCCCGACGCATGGCACTGCTGTACATCGGCCACAGGGATGCCCTCAAGGAAGAGCTCACGCCGCTGGAAAACCTGCAGATGCACCTGGGTCTGCGCGCCGTCGGCAACATTGACGAGGACCACCTGCTGGATGCCCTGGAAGCCGCCGGGCTCGGGGAACGGGTGGATACGCCGGTGCGCTACCTGTCCCAGGGCCAGCGCCGGCGCACCGCGCTGGCGCGGCTGCTGGTCAGCCAGGCCACGCTATGGGTGCTGGACGAACCGCTCACGGCCCTGGATACCGACGCGGTCGCCTGGATGGCCGAGCGGATCAACGGGCACCTGGAGGACGGCGGCATGGTGATCTGCACCAGCCACCAGCCCATTCAGGGGCTGCACCGGGCCCGAACGCTGGACCTGGGCTGACATCAATGGGGAGGTCGCTATGGACCCTGCTGAAACGCGATATCACCCTGCTGGTCCTGCGCCGGCAGGACGTCATGACCATTATCGCGTTCTTCCTCATCGTCACCACGCTGCTGCCGCTGTCGGTGGGACCGGAGCCGGAGACGCTGCGGGCGCTGGCCCCCGGTGGGGTCTGGATCGCTGCTGCCCTGGCGAGCCTGATTTCACTGGATCGGCTGTTCGCCGACGACTGGCGCGACGGCACCCTGGAACAACTGGCCCTGGGCCCCGCACCCCTGGCCCTGGTGGCACTGACCAAGATCACGGCGCACTGGCTGGCGCTGGGCCTGCCTCTGGTGCTCTTGTCGCCACTCATGGGCTATGCGCTGGGCCTGCAGGGCATGGCGCTACTCATCCTGCCGCTGTCCCTGGCTCTGGGCACGCCGGTGCTCAGCCTGCTGGGCGCCACCGGCGCGGCGCTGACCCTGGGGGTGCGAGCCGGTGGAGCGCTCATGGCGCTGCTGATTCTGCCCCTGTACGTGCCGGTGCTGATCCTGGGCTCCGGCGCGGTCAGCGAAGCGATGCACGCCGCCGGTGCCGGGCCGCATCTGTCACTGCTGGGAGCGCTGCTGGCACTGGCCCTGCCGCTGGCGCCGCTGGCCGTTGCCGGCGCGCTGCGGATCGCACTCGACTGAGAAGCATCATGGACACAACGACCTGCTCCGCGAGGAATGCCGCATGAACCGCCGACGCATCCCGTGGCTGTATTTCACCGTGCCACGCAACTTCTACTGGCTGGTGCAGCGGCTGGTACCGTTGATCTGGGCAGTGGCGGCGGTACTGGCGGTGGCCGGGCTGTATGTCGGCTTCTTCGTCGCACCCCCGGACTATCAGCAGGGCAACAGCTACCGCATCATGTTCATCCACGTGCCCACCGCCTGGATGGGCATGTTCCTGTACGCGCTGATGGCCGTGTACGCGGTGATCTTCCTCGCCTGGCGCATCAAGATGGCGGACGTCATGGCGCGCAGCCTGGCACCCACCGGCGCGCTGATGACGGCGCTGTCGCTGTGGACCGGCGCGCTCTGGGGTGCACCCACCTGGGGCACCTACTGGGTCTGGGACGCGCGGCTGACGTCGACGCTGCTGCTGCTGTTCCTGTTCCTGGGCTACATGGCGCTCTACGCCGCCATCGACGACCGGGAGAAAGGCGCCCGCGCCGCCGCACTGCTGGCTCTGATCGGCGTGATCAACGTCCCCGTCATCTACTTCTCGGTGGAGTGGTGGCACACCCTCCACCAGGGCATGTCCATCAGCCCCAGTGGCGGCGCGTCCATGGCGCCGTCCATGCTCGCCGCCTTGCTGCTGGGCACCGGTGCGTGCTGGGCCTACTGCGCGGCGGTGACACTGCGCCGCGCACAGACGGAGCTGCTGGAGCGCGAGGACAGCACCGGGTGGACGCGAACCGTGAGCACCGACGACGCACCACCGGCGCCACGGGGGGTCGCGGTGCCAACAGGGAGGCGCAACTGATGTGGGACGGTATCGGGGATTTCGTCGCCATGGGCGGCCACGCCCCCTACGTCTGGGGCTCCTACGGCGCTGTCGTCCTGCTGCTCGGGCTGGAAGCTGCGCTGCTGGTGCGGCGCCGACAACGAGCGTGGACCCGACTCGCAAGACAGGCCCGGCGCTCGACGACAGCCCGGCATCCGTCAACAGGTTCGGAATCATGAAAAAGCGACACAAGCGACTGACCATCATCCTCGGGGCACTGGCAGGCCTCGCCATAGCCACCGCACTGGTGCTCAACGCCATGCGCGACAGCATGGTGTTCTTCGTGACCCCGTCCGAGGTCATGGCCATGAGCGAGATGCCGGAGCGCAGTTTCCGCATCGGCGGCCTGGTGGAACAGGGATCGGTGGAACGCGACCAGAATTCCGCCGACGTGGTGTTCCACGTCACCGACACGGACAAGAGCGTGGTCGTGACCTACAGCGGCATTCTTCCGGACCTGTTCCGCGAGGGACAGGGCGTGGTTGCCGAAGGCCGGATCGATTCCAACGGGACGTTCCACGCCAACAAGGTCATGGCACGCCATGACGAGGAATACATGCCTGCCGAAGCGCAGGAGGCCATTGAGCGCGCCGGTCATCCGCCGGATGCCGGGGAGGGGTACTGACCAATGCTTGCCGAACTCGGGAACTTCGCCCTGATCCTCGCCCTGTGCCTCGCTCTGGCACAGTCCGTACTGCCGCTGCTCGGGGCCTACACCGGCAACGACCGGCTGATGCGCACCGGCCGCTCCCTGGCGCTGGGGCAGTTCGTATTCCTGACGCTTTCCTACGCCGCGCTCACCTGGGCCTTCGTGGTCAGCGACTTCTCGGTGGAGTACGTGGCGCGGAACTCCAACCAGGCACTTCCGATGATCTACAAGGTCACGGCGGTCTGGGGTGGCCACGAAGGCTCGCTGTTGCTGTGGATGTGGATCCTCGCCGGCTGGGGCGTAGCCGTCGCGATCTTCAGCAAGGCCCTGCCCCGGGAGATGCTGGCGCGGGTGCTGGCGGTCATGGGCATGGTGTCGGTGGGGTTCCTGGCCTTCACCGCGCTCACCTCCAACCCCTTCGACCGGCTCATTCCCGCTCCGACGGACGGTGCCGACCTCAACCCGCTGCTGCAGGATCCGGGCATGATCGCCCACCCGCCGCTGCTGTACATGGGCTATGTCGGCATGGCGGTGGCCTTCGCCTTCGCCATCGCCGCGCTGATCGGCGGCCGGCTGGATGCGGCATGGGCACGCTGGTCACGCCCCTGGACCATCGTCGCCTGGGCGTTCCTGACCCTGGGAGTGGGCGTAGGCTCCTGGTGGGCCTACTACGAGCTGGGCTGGGGCGGCTGGTGGTTCTGGGATCCGGTGGAGAACGCCTCGTTCATGCCCTGGCTCACGGCCACGGCACTGCTGCACTCCCTGGCGGTCA
>SKYZ01000368.1 GCA_007127625.1 Aquisalimonas sp.
ACTGGCACACCCGCGCTCCGGCGGCGTTCGCGTAAGAGGGTACGACAACGATGGAATGGGAAACGGTCATCGGGCTGGAGATCCACGCCCAGCTCGCCACCTGCAGCAAGATCTTCTCCGGGGCCTCCACCGCCTACGGTGCCGAGCCCAACACCCAGGCCTGCGCCGTGGACCTGGGGCTGCCCGGCGTGCTGCCGGTGCTGAACAAGGGGGCGGTGAAAATGGCGGTGAAGCTGGGGCTCGCCACCGGCTGCACCATCGCGCCGCGCTCGGTTTTCGCGCGCAAGAACTACTTCTACCCGGACCTCCCCAAGGGCTACCAGATCAGCCAGTACGAGCTGCCTGTGGTCCACGACGGCGAGATCTTGATCGAGCTCGACGATGGCACCACCAAGCGCATCGGCGTGACCCGGGCGCACCTGGAGGAGGACGCCGGCAAGTCCCTGCACGAGGGCTTCGAGGGCGTCACCGGCATCGATCTCAACCGTGCCGGTACGCCACTGCTGGAGATCGTCTCCGAGCCGGATATCCGCTGCTCGGCGGAAGCCGTGGCCTACATGAAGAAGCTGCACTCACTGGTGCGCTATCTCGGCATCTGCGACGGCAACATGCAGGAAGGCTCGTTCCGGTGTGACGCCAACGTCTCGGTGCGCCCGAAGGGCAGTAGCGAATTCGGCACTCGCACGGAGATCAAGAACGTCAACTCCTTCCGGTTCGTGCAGCAGGCCATCGATTACGAGGTGGAGCGCCAGATCGACGTGATCGAGTCCGGCGGCACGGTGGTGCAGGAGACGCGGCTGTTCGACGCGGTCAAGGGCGAGACCCGCTCCATGCGCACCAAGGAGGAGGCCAACGACTACCGTTACTTCCCGGACCCGGATCTGCTGCCGCTGGAAGTGGACAAGGCGCTGGTGGAGGAGGCGCGCGGCGAACTGCCGGAGCTGCCCGACGCCAAGAAGCAGCGGTTCGTCGAGGAGTACGCGCTGCCCGCCCACGATGCCTCGGTGCTGACGTCCAGCCGCGAGCTGGCGGACTATTTCGAGGCCGCGGCGGAGGCCGCCGGCGGCGAGGGCAAGGTGGTCGCCAACTGGGTGATGGGCGAGCTCTCCGGGGCGCTGAACAAGGCCGGGCTGGACATCACCGAGAGCCCGGTTTCGCCGGCGCAGCTCGGTGGCATGCTCCAGCGCATCAGCGATCAGACCATCTCCGGCAAGATCGCCAAGCAGGTCTTCGAGGCCATGTGGAACGGCGAGGGCGATGCGGACACGGTGATCGAGAAGCACGGCCTCAAGCAGGTCACCGACGCCGGCGCCATCGAGGCCATGATCGACGAGGTCATCGCCGCCAATCCGCAACAGGTGGAGCAGTACAAGGGTGGCAAGGACAAGCTCCTGGGCTTTTTCGTCGGCCAGGTGATGAAGGCCTCCAAGGGCAAGGCCAACCCGGAACAGGTCAACGAACTGCTCAAGCAGAAGCTCGGCTGACGCACCACCCCCTGTGGGAGCGACGTCAGTCGCGACGACGAGCCGTGGTGTGCATCTTGATGCGCCGTGTAAGGGTTGGCTTTGATGGGCCGAAGCTGATGGTGGCTCCGAGCGGCCGGGCTCTGGTGCCCTCGTTCCGGGGGCGCCGATCGGGTACTGCGGTCCCGGACACGCTGTGAATACGTCCGTGTACGCTCGTCACTGGCCATCCATGGCCAGTGACGGTCCGGGACCGGAGCACCCGGACCGGAGCACCCGACCAGCGCCTGCGGTATTAGGCTCTGCGGTGGGGGAGTAACCGTCCGGACCCAACCGCTCTGGAATGCGGTTGCCGACAGCCACAGATCGAGACAACCGAACGCCGCAACGGGGAATCCAGCCTCGGTGCTGCGTGGAGCCGGGCCCCGGTGAAAGCGACTCGCGGAGCTCCGGAACGCAGGCCGCCCGGCCCCGAAGGGGTGGCCGCATGGATGCGGCCACCGGCGCCCAGCGCAGGGATGCGCTGTAAGCCGGCCAGGCCGGAGTGGAGGAAACTTTCCTTCGTTAGAAGGAAAGTTAGGCGGGGCGCTGGAGCGCTCACCGGGGCCCGGCTCCACGCAGCAGCCCCGGCCGCAAGTCTTCACCACGACCCGATCGGCGCCCCCGGAAGGAACCCACCGGCAGGGCTGCGGTCACTGGGCTCCGACCATCCGCGCCACGGCGCTCATTGCGGCACACGGGCATCAAGATGCACCCGACGCCAGATTCCCGCGTTAGGCTGACGGGCATTCACCCCACATCACGGTAAGAGATACATGCAGCCAGAATCCGACACCTTGCAGCGCTTCGTCTTCGAGCACGCCAACGTCCGCGGGGAGCTGATCCAGCTGGACCGTACGTTGTCGGAGGTGCTGGGACGGCGTACCTATCCGGATCCCGTGGCGCGGCTCGTGGGAGAGGCCCTGGCGGCGGCCGGACTGCTGTCGTCCATTCTCAAGTTCAAGGGCTCCCTGATTCTGCAGATTCAGGGTGAAGGCGCGCTGCGCATGCTGGTGGCCAGTGCCAGTCACGAACAGGAAGTCCGCGCCGTGGCCCGGCTCGGCGAAGAGGAAATCACCGATGCGCCGCTGCGGGAGCTCTGCGCCAACGGCTACCTGGCAATCACAATCGACCCGGATGACAGTGACGACCGCTACCAGGGCATCGTGCCTTTGGAAACCGAGCGCCTGAATGCCGCCGTGGAGGGCTACTTCGATCAGTCCGAGCAGCTTCCCACCCGGGTGTGGCTGGCCTGCGACGGCGAGCGGGCCGCCGGGCTGCTGATGCAGCGTCTGCCCGGTGATGCCGGCGAGGATGCCGATGCCTGGAACCGGGCCGAGCATCTTGCGGCGACTATCACCGAAGAGGAACTGCTGCAGCTCGGGGCGCGGGAGATCATCGGCCGGCTGTTCCACGAGGAGGACATCCGCCTGTTCGAACCCTCGCGGGTGCGCTTCCACTGCCATTGCTCCCGAGAGCGCCTTGCCGGCGTGCTGCAGGGGCTGGGCTACGCGGAAGCTCGGGATGTGCTCGATGAGCAGGGCCAGATCGAGGCCACCTGCGAGTTCTGCGGTACCACCTACCGGTTCGATCCGGTGGATGTGGAGCAGCTCTTCAGCGAGGGAGGCATTGCGCCGCCGGGGCCGACCCAGCATTGAATCAGGCCACACCTTCGGTGAATCCGGGTGGGCCAGTAGCGTGAACGCGCAGGAAGGATCCGCAGGCGGACCTGTAGGGCGGACCTTCAGGTCCGCCGTCTAAAGACATGCAAGCCAAGGCGGCCTATTGAAGCCCGACCGGCGGACCTGAAGGTCCGCCCTACGCCTTCGAGGCGCTTCGCCTGTAGGGTGCATCTTGATGCACCTAGCCGAGACCTGCCGGCCAAGGCGGTGCAGGCTGTGACCCGTCAGGCGTCTCGTCGACCTCCGCACACCTGGCAGTCCGGATCCCGCGCCACCCGGAACCCCTGCCACTCGCCGCTGCGGGCGTCCCAGGCGCTGAAGCGGCCGGTGGCGGGCTCGCCGAAGCCGGTGATGAGGCGCAGTGCCTCCAGCGCCATCATGCTGCCGATAACGCCCACCACGGGCCCCAGAACCCCCGTTTCACTGCAGGTCTCCCGGGGTGCCTCGGCGGCGTCCGGGGGGAACAGGCAGGCGTAGCAGGGGCCGTCCTCCAGGTCCGGCCGGAAAATCCCGAGCTGCCCCTCCAGACGGATGGCGGCGCCGGAGACCAGCGGCCGCCGTTGCGCCACGCAGGCGGCGTTGACGGCGAAGCGGGTGGCGAAGTTGTCGGTGCCGTCCAGCACCAGGTCGGCGTTCGCCACGGCGCGCTCCAGGCGCTCCCCTTCGAGGCGCTCGCTGATGGTGTGCAGGTGTGGTTCCGGATTCAGCGCCTGCAGGCGGTCACGGGCCGATTCGGTCTTGGCGCGCTCCAGGTCCGCGGTGCCGTGCAGGATCTGGCGCTGCAGGTTGGTGAGATCCACGTGGTCATGATCGGCCAGGGTCAGTTCGCCGACCCCGGCCGCCGCCAGGTAGAGGGCCGCCGGCGAGCCCAG
>SKYZ01000426.1 GCA_007127625.1 Aquisalimonas sp.
AAGCCGCTCCCATGGGCATGGCCCCGTAGCCCTCGTACAAGGGCGGACCTTCAGGTCCGCCGTTCCAGACGTGCAAGCCAAGGCGGCTCATCGAAGCCCGATCAGCGGACCTGAAGGTCTGTCCGACGGTTCGCTGTGGTGTAGGGTGCATCTCGATGCACCTTCCCGAGACATGCCAGCCAAGGCGAGCGGACCCACGGCCCCGTCCGGAGCCCCATCGTAGGAGCGGCGCAAGCCGCGACCCCCGGTTTGATACACCCTCGCACGACGCTCCTCATCAACGCCGTACCAACCGATAGCCAAGCTCCTGGAACCCCGCCTCGTGGGGCACGGTCAGGTCCGCCTGCTCCGGCCACTGCCACTGGTCGTCGGTGAACAGCGCCCGCATCTGCTCCGGCGACGCGTGGAACGGCGGACCACTGCGCCACGGCGTCTGCGTGAACAGGGCCAGCAGCGTGCCGCCGGGACGGATCCAGCGGGCCAGTTGTGCAGCGTAGGCCGGCCGTGCGTCCGGGTTGAACGCGCACAGGCAGGTCTGCTCGTAGACGGCGTCGAACGGCTCCGCGGGCACGTAGGTGAACACGTCCTCCTGCAGCAGTTCCGCCTGCAGTCCACGGGCGGCCAGGCGTTCGCGCAGCGCCTCCAGCGGGGCGGGCACGATGTCCAGGGCCGTCACCTCAAAGCCGGCCTCCGCCAGCGCCTCGACTTCGTGGCCGTTACCGCACCCCGGCACCAGGACCCGCCCTGCCGGGATCGAGTCCCGTTCCAGCCAGTGGCGCAGCGCCGGACTGGGGCTGCCGCGGTCCCAGGCAGTTCGGCCTTGCTGCCAGCGCTCCTCCCAGTACTCCCGGGTTTCCGTGTTCATGCTGCTCTCTCCACGCCTTGATTCAACCGGAATGATGGCGTTTTTCGCCACGATTTCCCAGACGCTGCCGGTGGACCCGGAGCATACGATATGATGCCGGGCATTCGCACAGAAGGGGACAGCAGCCATGATGCCGGCCAGGCGCAGGACGGTGCCGATTCGCGGAGCGACGCCATGAGCCTGGTCCGCTCCACGGCGGTTTTCGGCGCGCTGACCATGGTGTCCCGGGTGCTGGGCCTGGCGCGGGATGTGGTCATCGCCACGGTGTTCGGCTCCAGCGCCGCCACCGACGCCTTCTTCGTCGCCTTCAAGATCCCCAACTTCATGCGCCGGCTGTTCGCCGAGGGGGCGTTCTCCCACGCGTTCGTGCCGGTGCTCTCGGAGTACCGCACCAACCACGACGCCGCCGCCGTGCGCACGCTGGTCAGCCGGGCCTCCGGGGCGCTGTTCCTGATCCTGCTCGTGCTGACCATTCTCGCCGTACTGGGTGCGGACTACCTGGTGATGGTGTTCGCCCCCGGGTTCATGGACGACCCGGCGAAGTTCGGCATGGCCGCGGACATGCTGCGGATCACCTTCCCGTACCTGCTGTTCATCTCCATGGTGGCCTGCGCCCAGGGGGTGCTGAACACGTACGGCCGTTTCGGTCCGCCGGCGTTCGCCCCGGTGCTGCTGAACGTGATCCTGATTGCCAGCGCCTGGTGGTGGACGGGCTGGTTCGAGGAGCCCATCCGCGCCCTGGCCTGGGGTGTGTTCATTGCCGGGATTGCCCAGTTGCTGCTGATGCTGCCGTTTCTGCATGCCGTGGGCATGCTGACCCTGCCACGGCCCAACTGGCGGGATTCCGGGGTGCGCCGCATTCTGCGGCTGATGCTGCCGGCGGTGTTCGGCTCCTCGGTGGCGCAGATCAACCTGCTGGTGGATACCATCCTGGCGTCGTTCCTGATCACCGGCAGCGTGAGCTGGCTGTACTACTCCGACCGGCTCATGGAGTTCCCCCTGGGCGTGTTCGGCGTGGCCCTGGGGACCGTGATCCTGCCGCGGCTGTCCAGCGAGCACGCGGCCAGCTCGCCGGCCCATTTCTCGCGCACCCTGGACTGGGCCCTGCGCTGGGCCATGCTCATCGCCATCCCGGCCACCGTGGGGCTCGCTGTGATGGCGGGGCCCATCCTCTCCACCCTGTTCCAGCACGGCGCGTTCACGCCCCGGGATGTGCAGGCGGCGCAGCTCAGCGTCGTTGCTTACGCCGTTGGGCTCATCGGCTTCATCATGGTCAAGGTGCTCTCCCCGGGCTACTTCGCCCGGCAGGACATGCGGACCCCGGTGAAGTGCGCCGCCACCAGCATGGTGGCCAACATGGTCATGAGCACCACGGCGGTGTATCTGCTCATCGACACGGAAGTGGGGCACGCCGCCCTGGCCGCGGCCACCGGTGTGGCGGCGATGATCAATGCCGGCATGCTCTACCTGGGGCTGCGGCGGCGGAATGTTTACGCCCCTGATGCCGGCTGGGGCCGTCTGTTCGGGCAGATTGCCGCGGCCACCGCGGTCATGGGTGGTGTACTGTGGCTGGCCGTGGGCGAACTGCAGGCGTGGATGAGCGCCGGCGTCGGCGAGCGGATTGTCGCGCTCAGTGGCTGGCTGCTACTGGGGGTGGTGCTCTACGCCGGCACCCTGTTATTACTCGGGCTGCGACCCCGCATGCTGCGGGAACCGGCACCGGCGAGCGATTGAGACCACTGCATGGAACTGATTCGCGGGCAGTACAACCTCAAGCCCCGGCACCGCGGCTGTGTTGCCACCATCGGCAACTTCGACGGCGTGCATCTGGGCCACCAGACCATTCTGCGGCGGCTGCGGGAGGCCGGCGATCGCCTCGGTCTGCCGACCTTGGCCATGAGCTTCGAGCCGCATCCGCTGGAGGTATTCCGCCCCGAGGAGGCGCCGGCACGCATCACGCCGCTGCGTGACAAGGCGTTGGCGCTGGAAGCGGCCGGGGTCGATCGGTTTCTCTGTCTGCCGTTCCGGCCTGCGCTGGCCGCCATGTCGCCCCAGGCGTTCATCCAGGACCTGCTGCTGGATCGCCTGGGCGTGCAGTTCCTGATCGTGGGTGACGATTTCCGCTTCGGCCACAAGCGCGCCGGTGATTTCAACACCCTGCGCGAGGCCAGCGAGCAGCACGGTTTCGAACTGGAGCGCACGCCCACCTACCAGGTGGACGGTGCCCGGGCCAGCAGCACCCGGGTACGGGAGGCGCTGGCCGGCGGCGACCTGGCGGCGGCCGAGCGCCTGCTCGGGCACCCGTACACGCTCTCCGGCCGGGTGGTCCACGGCGACCGCATCGGTCGTGAACTGGGGTTCCCCACTGCCAACATTCGCCTTCGCCGCCGTCCCACCATGGACGCCATCCTGGTGTCCGACGTGGACATCGGTGATGGTGTCGGCCCACGCCCCGGCATCGCCAGCATGGGCACCCGGCCCACCGTGAACGGCCAGCGCGCCCTGCTGGAGGTGTACCTGCTGGAGTACAGCGGCAGCCTCTACGGCCGGCACCTGCGGGTGACCTTCCGGGAATGGCTGCGGGGCCAGGAGCGCTACGACACCCTGGATGCACTCAAGGAGCAGATCGCCCGCGACGTGG
This sequence comes from Aquisalimonas sp., assembly GCA_007127625.1. Taxonomy (GTDB): domain Bacteria; phylum Pseudomonadota; class Gammaproteobacteria; order Nitrococcales; family Aquisalimonadaceae; genus Aquisalimonas. The sequence continues at coordinate 3,507 of SKYZ01000426.1, forward strand.
ACGCGGCCCGCGCCTGGTACGGACTGGGCAAACGCTGACACCCGGCTGTACCGGCTGTAGGAGCGGCGCAAGCCGCGACCATCGCATTCCCTCGCAGTCCCTCGTCCAGGCCCGAGTTTCCCGGTGGCGGAGACCGACGACTTGATCTGGTAGACTTGACGGTTTACACGCGCACGACGACGCAAGAGCGAGTGGACCGGTGAGCGACTACAAACACACCCTGAACCTGCCCAAGACCGCCTTCTCAATGCGCGGCAACCTGGCCAAGCGCGAGCCGGAGATGCTGCAGCGCTGGGAGTCCATGGATCTCTACGGCACCATCCGCCAGGCCCGGGCAGGGCGCGACAAGTTCGTGCTCCACGACGGCCCGCCCTACGCCAACGGCGATATCCACATCGGTCACGCGGTCAACAAGATCATCAAGGACATCATCGTCAAGAGCCGCACCCTGGACGGCTACGACGCCCCCTACGTCCCCGGCTGGGACTGCCACGGCCTGCCCATCGAGCTGAAGGTGGAGCACGACATCGGCAAGGCCGGCGAGGACGT
>SKYZ01000160.1 GCA_007127625.1 Aquisalimonas sp.
GCGGATCACCCGGACAGCACCGGCAGCCTGGGGATCGCCATCAGCGAGGCGGTGGAGATGGCCGCCCAGCGTGAAGACACCCGCTACGCCCTGGGCAGCGTGCTCAACCACGTGCTGCTGCACCAGACCGTCACCGGCCTGGAGGCCCAGGAGCAGCTGGCCATGGCCGGCGACGACCCGGACATGATCATCGGCTGCACCGGCGGTGGCAGCAACTTCGCCGGCATCGCTTTCCCGTTCATCGGCGAACACCTCCGCGGCGGCCGTCAACGCGAGATCATCGCCGTGGAGCCCTCGGCCTGCCCCACCCTGACCAAGGGCAAGTTCGCCTACGACTTCGGCGACACCGGCCATCTCACACCGCTGACCAAGATGCACACGCTGGGATCCGGATTCGTCCCGCCGGGCTTCCACGCCGGCGGTCTGCGCTACCACGGCATGGCACCGCAGATCAGCCACCTGGCGCACCTGGGCTACATCAAGCCGCGCGCCTACAACCAGCTGGAGTGTTTCGCCGCGGGTCTGGAGTTCGCCCGGGCGGAAGGCATCATCCCGGCGCCGGAAGCCAACCACGCCGTCAAGGCCACCCTGGACGAGGCCATCCGCTGTCGCGAGAGCGGGGAAAGCAAGGTCATCCTGTTCAACCTCTGCGGCCACGGCAATTTCGACATGCAGGCGTACACGGACTACCTGGCCGGCAACCTCAAGGACCTGGACTACGCCGAGGACGAAGTGGCCATGGCGCTTTCCGGTCTCCCGTCGGTGAGCAGCGGCTGACCATGGCGGAACTGCTGCTCATCGGGGCGATCGTCGCCGTCGGCGGCGTGGTGTTCTGGTTGCGCCAGCGCAGCGGCCACGTGATCGACGAGAACAATGACGCCCTCACCCGTGCCTGCTCCGGTGACCGGGAGCAGGCACGGCGTCTCGAGGACCTGGAGCACTCCCGGGCCAGCGAACCGCTGTCGCGCAAGGAGGCCCGGCAACGCGCGCTGGAACGGCTGATTGACGACCGGTCCACCTGAGCCTTGTTCCAGTGTCACCTAAGCGTCATGGACTTGTAACGCGACCCCGTTTCCGGCACGCTTGCGGCGGCTCACGTACAAGGGTGCTCGACCGCGCATGGCCCACCCCGACTCGTCACTGACCGACCCCCACGAATCAGCGCTCTCAAGGGCCCGGCAATCGCCGGAAGCACCCGCCTGGATGCGGGGCTTGTATGCCGGCCTGTGCCTGTACCTGTTCCTGTCGGCGCTGAACATCATGAGCGGCGGTCTCGGCATGTTCGGTGCCGAGACCGACTTCATGGAGCGGCTTTTCGCCTACGGCGAGAACCCGTTCATCGCCCTCATGGGTGCGGTGCTGATCACCGTGCTGGTGCAGAGCTCCTCGTTCACAACCGCACTGATCGTCACCCTGGTCGCCGGCGGCGACATGCCGCTGGGCACCGCCGTGTACGCCATCATGGGGGCAAACATCGGCACCTCGGTCACCGGGGTGATCGTCTCCCTGGCCAACATCCGTATCCGCAGCAACTTCCGCCGCTCGTTCACCGCCGCGCTGCTGCACGATTTCTTCAACCTGCTCACGGTGGCGCTGCTGTTCCCGCTGGAGTGGATCTCCAGCCTGCTGCACGAGCAGGGGCGCGGGCTGATCACCCGGCTCGCCAACACCTTGAGTGAATGGATCGGGCTCGAGGAGGTCGCCAACCCGAACAGCCCGGTGAAGGTCATCACCCGGCCCATGGTGAACCTGTTCGACTGGCTCACCGGGCTGCTGATGCCCACCACCATGGCCCATGGACTGCTCATGGCAGCACTTGGGCTGCTGCTGATGTTCATCGCCCTGGTATTCATGGTGCACAACCTGCGCGGCGCGCTGTTGCGACGCATGGACGGGCTGTTCCGCACCTACTTCTTCCGCACGGACCTGCGCGCCTACCTGGTGGGGGTGTTCTCCACGGTCATGGTGCAGTCGAGCACCATCACCAGCAGCCTGATGGTACCGCTGGCGGGCGCGGGCGTGGTTCCCATGATCCGGGTGCTGCCGTTCATGATCGGCGCCAACCTGGGCACCACCGTCACCAGCATCCTTGCCGCCACCGCCAACCCCGTATCGGCGGCGATGACGGTAGCGCTGTTCCACGTGTGCTTCAACCTCATCGGTAGCGCCATCTGGTATCCGCTGCGTCGCGTCCCCACCGGCATGGCCATGTGGTACGGCAACCTGGCTGCGGAGGCGCCCCGGTACGCCTTCCTGTTCCTCGGCCTGATATTCTTTGTCATACCGGTTGCCGGCATCGTGCTGGTGGAACTGTATATCATCTACGAATAACGCCCCGAGGGCTTAAGGAATGTTTCGACAGCTATACACGGCGCTGACATCGGACAACAGTCTGGACCAGGCCTTCTCCGAGCTCACCGAGATGCTCGACCACGCGTCGTGGATGTTCATCCGCGCCAACAATGTCCTGCACAACTCGTTGCCGGCGAAGGACGTGCGCGACAGCATCTATTCCCGGGATCGCGCCATCAATGAGCTGGAGCGTTCGATCCGGCGAAAGATCCTGCGCCACCTCACGGTCAATCCCGGCTACGACGTCGCCATCAGCCTGGCGCTGATGAGCGTGGCCAAGGATGCCGAGCGCATCGGTGACTACTGCAAGAACGTCTTCGAGGTGGGCCAGTTCTATACCCAGGGCTTCCACGTGCCGAAGTACCAGGAGCCCCTGGACCAGGTGGCGGATCACACCGTCGAGATGTTCCGCCTGGTCTCCCACGCCTGCCATTCGTCAGACGAGTCCAAGGCCCGGGACGCCATCGCCAAGGTGCGCACCATCCGCCAGCAATGCGACTGGGTGATCCAGGAGCTGTTCGCCGACGAAAACGAGATCGAGTTCCACGAGGCCGTGGCCTACTCACTGCTGGCGCGCCATTACAAGCGCGTGGCAGCCCACTTGGCGAATATCGCCACGGCCGTGCTTGGCCAGCTGGAAGATCTGGACTTCTACGACGAGGACTAGTGTCCTAGCCCTGAAGGGGTGCAGTTCCAGTACCCGCGCGGCGCCAGAAGCCAGAGGCTCGAGTCGATTGATGCCTCCGAGGGCACTCATAGACGCGGCACATCAGGTTTGCCGGTAACATTGAGAGCCTATACCGTATCCATCCACTGGCCGCCCTGCTCGCCACCGGGCCCCTCTGTCCGGCGGCATCCCCGAGCCCGACCGACGGCCACACGCCTCAATGCCACACCCACGGGAGCGACCGATGCGTTACACCGCCAAACAAGGTTTCCGTCACGACGACACGCCGCGACTCGGTGTGCTGGTTGCCAACCTGGGTACGCCGGACGCGCCGGATACCCCGTCCCTGCGCCGCTACCTGGCGCAATTCCTGAGCGACCCGCGCGTCATCGAACTGCCCCGGCTCTACTGGCGGGCGATCCTGCACGGTATCGTCCTGCGGACTCGGCCAAAGAAGTCCGCCGCCGCCTACCGGGAAGTGTGGACCGACGAGGGATCGCCGCTACTGCTCACCGGCAAGGCGCAGACACAGGGCATCGGTGAACGCCTGGCGCAACGGCTTGAAGGCCCCGTTGCTGTGGAACTGGGCATGCGCTACGGCAACCCCTCCATGGCCCAGGCGCTGCAGAAGCTGCGCGACGACGGAGCCGAGCGGCTGGTGGTACTGCCGCTGTACCCGCAGTACTCGGGCAGCACCACCGCATCCACCTTCGACGCCCTGGCGGACGAGCTCAGGCAATGGCGCTGGATCCCCGAACTGCGTTTCATCGGCCAGTACCACGACGACGAGCGCTACATCCGCTGCCTGGCCAACAGCATCCGCGAGCACTGGGAGCAGCACGGCCGGGGCGAGAAACTGCTGTTCACCTTTCACGGCACCCCCAAGCGCTATCTGCTGGACGGGGACCCCTACCACTGCCAGTGCCACAAGACGGCCCGCCTGGTGGCGGAGGAACTGGAACTGCCCGACGACAAGTGGATGGTCTCGTTCCAGTCCCGGTTCGGCAACGAGGAGTGGCTCAA
>SKYZ01000090.1 GCA_007127625.1 Aquisalimonas sp.
CGGCCATCGCAAGACGGCCGTCAGGCGTCCTCGGGCGCCTGACGGCTTCCTCCCCAGCTGTTCACCACCAGCTCGCGGATGCGTGCCACAGCGTCCTCCGGCACCACGACGCCTTCGGCCTCGTCGCGGGGATCGTAGTGGAAGATGTACAGCCGCGAGACGAACTGCTCGAAGGGCAGAGACGATTCGCCGTGGTATTCTCCCGCCCCTTCCGTGGACACCACCACACCGTTACCCCAGTCCTGGGTGCTGTCGTTGTTGGGGTTGAAGAAGTACACCCGCATCACGCCTTCCGGATCGAACCCCACCCGCTCGATGGAGATGGCGTGCCAGCCCACGAACCGCGCCGAGGCGTCGGTGACCGCAATGCCGGCGGGCTGGGAGTGAATCACGGGATTGTTGCCATTGTGCAGCGGGTGATAGCAGGCGTAAAAGCGGCGCACGAACCCTTCCAGGTCCACGAGATATCCGGTAGCCACGTCCACGACGATGGCGAACCCGCGGCCCACCCACCAGCCATGGAACTCCGGATTGACCCAGCGGTGCGGGTCCTCGCCGCGGCCCACGCACAGGCGCCCCATCTCCATGTACAGCGCATCCAGGTGCGGCACCGTGACCGCAGACACCGGGTCCACGTCCCAGAGCGGCTGCGGGGGCTGTCGGGCAGCCAGTGCAGCGGACGACAGCGCATGGCCCTCGAAATGCGTAATCACGTCGTTGTCGCGGGCGGCCCAGGCCACCACCTGCAACAGATAGTCCGGGTCGTTGGTGGACCACATGGACAGCGCCCGTGCGGACTGGCAGGTGGGATTGTCGCCCTGGCCGATGCCCAGAGGCCGGCCCAGCACGTTGATGACGCCCGCCAGCAGGCGCACCCGTGCCGACGGGCCGCCGGAGAACTCCGTATGGGCCAACAGGCGCTGGGCGTCCGCGGACAGGGTCAGGTGAATCTGTCGCCACAGTGCCGGCGGCACGGGCCCGTGGTAGAGCACGCCGCGCTCCAGCAGGCCCGCCAGGCCGTAGATGGCGTCGGCGGTCTCCGGCCAGACGGCCTCGCGGATCAGCCGGTGCACCAGCTCGCTGTAGCTCGCCAGCACCTCGACGCCGGTACTGCTGAGCCCCAGCGTGGACGGCACGAGATCCGGCGCATTGTCCAGGATGAAGCGCAGGAACGTGGCGTGGTAAGGCGAGACCAGCCCCGTGTCGTGCATGGCCCGGCCGAATCCCAGGGCCTCGTTGCGCAGGGTCTGCTCGTCCATGCTCTGCAGGCGCTGAATGAAGGCGTCCAGGCCGGGGTCTTCCTGACTGGCCCGGGTGGGCCCGTAGAGTGCACTGATCAGGCGCTCGGCACCGCGGGTGCTGGCCATGGGCACACCCGGTGCGTCGCTGTTCAGGTACACGGCGACGTTGGTGATCATCTCCTTGACGTTGTCCAGCTGGATGGGCCGCTGCTGGAGAATGCGCCAGATCTCGGTGATCAGCTCCTCCACCAGCGCGTCGAAACCCACGCGCTCCAGCACGAACCGCTGGTGCTGGCGCACCATGCTGGCGTGCCGGCCCAGACGCACGCGCTCCGCCTCGTTGAGCTCGCCGAACACCAGGTGCACATTGAGGGCCAGCACCTTGGCCAGGAACTGGCGCGCCGCCTCCGGGGACAACCGCTCCGGCGGCAGTTCACCCTCGACGATGGCCACCATGCGCAGCTCACTGAGGCATTCCAGGATCAGCATGTGATCGCTGCTCAGCTTCAGGGTGTTGGCCGCCATCTCCGGCTGCAGCAGCTCAGGTGTTTCCCAGTCGCTGCCGGAGAAGATGCCGGCGGCGTCCAGCGCGCCAATGCGCTGGTAGACCGCTTCCGCGCCACCCGGCTCCGCCAGCAGGCGGCGGGCGGCCTCGATCACCTCGGCGCTGTGGGTGAACTTGGCGAATGCGGAGGTGCGCGCCAGGCGCTGGCAGGCCTGGTCCAGGCGCTGCGCGAATCGATCGAGCCGCTGCTGCTGCTCGCTGTTGCCTTCGGTCATGATGGCCCTTGTCGTCGCGGCGGATCTGCCCGCGGACCGGACACCCAGCCCGGGTCACCGCCCCCGCCTGCATAGTGGCCTCGGCACGCCACCATGTCTACAGGGCCTGAACGAAAAACCCCGGTGTCGCAGGCGCAGCAACCTTGTTTCAGGGCATGGTTCCGCGACGTCCGCCAGTCACATCCGCAGCTCGAACGAGGCACCCAGGGCCAAGCTGGGCGCCGCATCGTAAAGCCCCAGGGAGACATAGGGGGCAACATCCATGTTGCGGTCGGGCTGGAAGTTGCCGCCGAGGACGAGACTCATGGTGTTGCCGTTGCGGGCAAACGTATTACTCTCCTCGCCCACCAGTTCCGCGTTGAGAGACAACTGCTCATTCATGGGAACGGCGTAGCCGATTCCGTAGTTCAAGAACGTCCCGCCGATATCATTATCCTGGACGGTATATCCCAGCTCACCGTAGAGAAGGCCAACCCCCAGAGGACGCTGCATTGGCACATTGACGAAGAAGTCCAGACCGTCATTCGGATACGGGCCGACGTCGTTGGAGCCGGCGACGGTCAAGCCCGTGGTGACCGCGATGTAGTCGTTGGCCGCGATCTTGCCGTACACGGTCAGACCTTCCAGCCCCGAATTGTCCGGGGCACCGTCATCGTCCTCATCGTTGATGTTGGCCGTCAGGTAGCCGCCGACCTCGACACGATCGCCCAGACCGAAGCGCGCGCCGAAAGGACCGACCCGCGCATTGTCGTACTTGGCACCTCCGGGTGCGTCCGGATCAGGGCCACCACCGGCCTCACGCCCAATCTCATACGCAAGGTGTCCGAACACCGCCGCCTCTCCGGCAGGCAGCACGGTGGCGCGCTCCACCAGCAGGGGGCGTTCCTGGGCATGGGCCGGGGCCGTGAACCCGGTCAGAACAACAGTGGACACGATGGCGCCCGCGGCAATGGGGCGCAGGGGGAATGGCGTGGTCATGGCATGGCCTCCGATACGGAAACATGAAGCAACAGTGTCGCGGCGCGAATGATACCGCGCCGACGGCCGTGAGGCAGTCTGTCTCCAATCAACGTCAACGGCGTTGTCAGCCCCTGTCGAAGCCCAGGAGACGACGCTGGATGATGGTCTCGGCCACCGGTGGCGGCACCGCCTCCTCCCAGACACCACGCCCCCGGCGCACGCCCTGGAGCACCTCACCGGCGTCGATGTGCAGACAGCTCTCGTCGGTGGGCTCGATGGCCTGGAGCTTGCCGTTGTCCACCAGGTGGGCGAGCAAGTGCCGCAGATGCGCGGGCACCTGGGCGTTGTGCAGGGTGGTGGTCTCGCTCTCGCCTTCGCGGCGGGAGGGGTAGACGTAGACCTGGGTATTGTCCGGGAACAGCTTGCCGAAGGCCTCCAGGATGCCGCCCTCGACCCCTTCGTAGTACTTCTCGTCGAACAGGGTGCCGAAATCGCGCACGCTGAGCACGATGCCGATGGGCTTCTGGGTGTAACGGCGCAGGTAGGCGCGCAGGCGGAAGAAGCGTACGTAGTCGGAGATCATCACCGTGTAGCCCAGGGCGGCGAGCAGATCCGCGCGCTCCAGCAGATCGGCGTCGTCGGTCTGGTCCGCGGCGGTGGGCGAACTCATGGTGACCTCGGCCAGGGACACGGTGTCGTCGTGATCCACGGCGGCGAGCTTGTCGAACTGCTGCTGTCCAGCCAGCATCATGTCCGCATTGACCTTGGTCACCGGCTTGAACAGGCCACGGATCACCAGCACCGGCTTGCGGAAGAACAGCTCTCCCGGAACCACCACGTTGCCGTCCGGGTTAAACACCACCGCCCGGGTGAGCCAGCTGCGGATGAGCTGCACGTTCATGCGGCGGTTGTCCACTTCCTCGAAGTACGGCCCGGAGAAGTGGATCACGTCCACCTCGATGCGGTCGGTGCCGAGTTCGTCCCGGAGGCTGTCGACGATGTCCTCCGGGCGATTGTGGTAGTAGAAGGCCGCGTGGATCAGGTTGACACCGAGGATGCCCAGGGCGTCGGCCTGCTGGGCGTTGTCCTGATCCAGCATGCGCACGTGCAGAACGATATCGCTGGGGGCCGCACCGGGGTGGAACTGGGCGCGGATGCCCACCCAGCCGTGGCACTCGTTCTGCTGCTTGAAACTGCGGGCGGTCACCGTGGCGGCATAGGCGAAAAACGTGGAATTCCGGGGCCGCACGTCCGTGAGCCGGTTGACCACCTGGCTGAACTCCTTGTCCAGCATCTGCATCAGCCGCGCCCGGCTCACGTAGCGGTCCACCGGGCCGTAGATGTCGTCGCTGACGGCCATGTCGTAGGCGGACATGGTCTTGGCCACCGTCCCGGCGGCCGCGCCCACCGAGAAGAACCGCCGCGCTACTTCCTGGCCGGCACCGATTTCCACGATGGAGCCGAACTTGAACTTGTCCAGGTTGATGGCCAGGGCTTTCTGGTCGGTGGTGAGCTCCGTATCGCGGGCGGCCATGGGATGCTCCTGTGCAGCAGTTTTGCTGCATCGTAACATTCGCCACGGGGACGACGCCCCGGCCCCGGATCAGTCCCGCACCAGGAAGCGCCGCAGACGCTCCTGCAGGTCTTCCACCAGGCCATGCATGCGCACGGCGTTGTCGGCCGTGTCTCTGGTGCGGGCCCGGGTCTGTTCCGCCTGATCGTTGATGCGGTTCAGACGCCGGTCAATGTCCGCGGCCACCTGGCCCTGCTCCTCCGCAGCGGAGGCGATTCCGGCGGTGATCTCGTCCAGATGGCGCACCTCACCCAGCAGTTCACCCATGGTGTGGTCGGCCTCGTTGATCAGATCTGCACCGCGACCCGTCTCGGAGACCCCCTCCTCCATGGCGCCGACGCTGGCAGCGGTCTCCTGCCGCAAGCCAGTGATCATACCTTCGATCTGTTCCGCGGATTCACTGGTGCGCGCCGCCAGGTTCCGGACTTCCTCGGCGACGACGGCGAAACCGCGCCCGTGATCGCCTGCCCTTGCCGCCTCGATGGAAGCATTCAGCGCCAGCAGGTTGGTCTGCTCGGTGATGTTGCGAATCACGTCCAGAACGGTGCCGATATCCTGGCCCTGCTTCTCCAGCGTCCGCATCCGCTCACTGCCCTGCTGCAGGCGCTCCAGCACCTGCTGAATGGAAGTGCTGGCGTTGCTCACGCCGTGGCGCGCCTCCTCCAGCCGCTGGCTGAAGCTACGCGTGGTTTCCGCGGTGGTGCCGGCGTTGCGGGCGACCTCCTCGATGGAGGCCGTCATTTCCGTGACCGATGTCGCCAGGGTCCGGGTCTCGTCCGACTGCGCCGTGACCTGGTCCACGGCAACACGGGAGTCCGCATCCATGGTCCGGCCGAGCCCTGCGACGTCATCCAGCGTGCCGCGGACCGACAATACAGACTCCTCGATGGCAGCCAGTGATTCGTGCATACCCTCAGTGACCGCGCTGGTGGGCGCCGGAAAACGGTAGCGGAGATCAATGTGCCCCTCGTCGGCGCGCAGCCCACGGGCGACAGCGTCCAGCTCGGCGCCGGCGAGGGAGTCCCGGCGACCGATCACCGCAAGCAGCACCAGGATCGCCGTCTGGAAAACGACGAATGCGGCATGCACCAGCACCATGTGCAGCCCTGGCTCGGGGAACACGTAAACGCCGACGCCGGCCGCCTGCAGCATGTTGAACGACAGATGGTGAACCGCGATCACGCCGGCCGCGGCGACGATAGGCAGCCAGTCGCGGTAAACCAGCAGAAAGGCCAGCAGGGCGAATATGGAGAAGTGCAGTTCCGCCATGCCCCGCGTCTGATGGATGATCAGCGCCGAGAACACCATGTAGGCCACACCAATCATCACGCGGATGGCACGGTGGCCGGGGAGCAGGAAAGCCAGCGACGAGGGCACCAGGGCCGCCGGCAACCCGACGAGGAACCATTCCGTCCAGGTGCCGTGCAGCGGCGCCAGCGCCAGGGCCAGGACCACGCCAAGCCACAGGATGGCGACCGAGATGCGATCACCGAAACGGTACAGCCGTGAAAGATCGTGATGCCGGGTCATGAGGGAAACTCTCGGGCTTCAGGCGCTGTGGTCAGGCTATCGGCAGCGGCAGGGGTTTCTTGAACGCCACGGCCACCCGTGGCCGGAAATACAGGAGTATGGCGAGCGCGGGCATGTTCAGGCGGTTGATGCGGATCAACCCCTGCGCTGACGCCCAATGCTAGATTGCGTTGCAGGACATTGCAGCGGACGCGCCATGGACAACACCTACGCTGCTTCTGGGCGGGTCGTCTTCGCCACCCGGGGGCTGACCAAGGTCTACCGTAACGGCGACATGGTGATCCATGCCCTGCGCGGTGTGGATCTCGAACTCTACGCCGGGGAACTGACAGTGATGCTCGGGGCGTCGGGATCCGGGAAGTCCACCCTGCTGAACATCCTCGGTGGTCTGGACAGTGCCACGGACGGAGAGGTGCGCTATGGCGACCAGGATCTGGTCGCCGGCGGGGACAGGTTACTCACGGCGTATCGGCGTGAGCATGTCGGTTTCGTCTTCCAGTTCTACAATCTCATCTCCAGCCTGACGGCGCGGGAGAACGTGGCCATTGTCACGGAAATCAGCCGCAACCCCATGCGTCCGGAAGATGCGCTGGAACTGGTGGGCCTGCGCGAGCGCCTGAACCATTTCCCCTCGCAGCTCTCCGGCGGCGAACAGCAGCGGGTTGCGATCGCCCGGGCCATCGCCAAGCGCCCGGCGGTGCTGCTGTGCGACGAGCCCACGGGGGCGCTGGACTCCCGCACCGGCGTCCAGGTGCTGGAAGCCATCGCCCACGTCAATCGCGAACTGCATACCACCACGGCGGTGATCACCCACAACGTGGTGATCGCCGACATGGCGGATCGGGTGGTGCGCCTGAGTGACGGGCGGGTCAGCGACGTGCGTGTAAACGCTCATCGCAAATCCCCGGCCGAGCTGAGCTGGTAGACCGGCATGCGGACCATCCACCGGAAACTCCTGCGCGACCTGGTGGAGCTCAAGGGCCAGGTGGCGGCGATCGCCGTGGTGGTGGCCGCGGGGGTGATGACGCTGATCATCGCAGTGACCACCCTGGACGCCATCAGTCTCACCCAGGACCGCTTCTACCGGGACTACCGGTTTGCCGACGTATTCGTCGACCTCAAGCGGGCCCCGGAGGGTCTGGCGGAGCGATTGCGCGAGATTCCGGGCGTGGATCATGTGGAAACCCGTGTCAGTGCACCGGTGCGCGTCGAGGTGCCGGGATACCCGGATCCGATCCGCGGGCGGTTGTTGTCCGTCCCCGACGGGCGCCAGCCGGACCTGAACCGGCTGCATCTGCGCGAGGGCGGCCTGCCGGAGTCGGGGCGCACGGATCAGGTAGTAATCAGTGAGCCGTTCTCCGAGGCGCATGACCTGCGCCCGGGCGACACCCTCACCGCCATCATCCGCGGCCGCCTGGAGACCATGACTGTCAGCGGCGTGGCGTTGTCGCCGGAGTTCGTCTATCAGATCGGGCCGGCGGATCTGCTGCCGGACTACGAACGCTTCGGCGTACTGTGGATGAACCGGCGGGCACTGGCGAACGCGTTCGGGATGGACGGCGCGTTCAACAACGCCGTGCTCTCCCTGCAGGCGGGGGCGGATGCAGCGCCGGTGATCGATGCAGTGGACGCCCTGCTGGCCCGCTACGGCGGCACCGGCGCCCATGACCGGGACGACCAGGCCTCGCACCAGTTCCTCACCATGGAACTGGACCAGTTGCGTGTCACGGCCGTCTTCCTGCCCACCCTGTTTCTGGGTGTCGCAGCCTTCCTGCTGAACGTGCTCATGGGGCGGATCGTGCGTACCCAGCGCCAGCAGGTCGCCGTGCTCAAGGCCTTCGGTTACAGCAACGGCGACATGGCGGTGCACTACGGACTGCTAACCGGGCTGATCGTGGTGATCGGCCTGGCGACAGGGATCGCGCTCGGGGCCTGGGCGGCGGATGCCCTGGCTGCGGTGTACATGGAGTATTTCCGCTTTCCGGCCATCAGCTTCCGGCTGCAGCCCCAGGTGGTGCTGCTGGCCGTGGCTGTTGCCACCGGCGCCGCGGCCCTGGGCACCTACCGGGCCGTGCGCGGGGCGGTGAGCCTGCCACCCGCCGAGGCCATGCGCCCGCCGGCGCCGGAGACGTTCCGCCAGGGCTGGCTGGAGGGCTCACGGCTGGGACGGCTTCTGGACCAGCCCACCCGCATCATCGTGCGCAATCTCGCCCGCCACCGCATGAAATCGGGCCTCTCCGTGCTGGGCATCGGCCTCTCCGGCGCATTGCTGCTGGTGGGCAGCTACCAGTTCGGTGCGGTGGACGACATGCTCGATACCCAATACCGGCTGATGCATACCATGGACATCAACCTCTACTTCAGCGAGCCGACCTCGGCCCACGCCGTGGCCGGGCTCCGGCACAAGCCGGGGGTGCAGCACGTGGAAGGCTTCCGCAATGTTCCGGTGCGCCTGGTCAACGGCGACCGGGACTACCGGACCACCATTCTCGGCATGGATGCGGAGCCACAACTGCGCCGGCTCATCGACACCCGCGGGACGCCGCAGCGCCTGCCACCCGAGGGTCTGGTGCTGACCGATTACCTGGCGGACTATCTGGGCGTCCGGCCCGGCGGGACGGTGCAGGTGGAGGTTATGGAGGGCCACCGGCGCACGCTGGAGGTGGCACTCGCCGCCACCGTGAGCGAGCCGGTGGGCGTGAGCGCTTACATGGAACGCCAGGCCCTGAATCGCCTGATGCGGGAAGGCCCCGCCATCTCGGGCGTGTGGCTGCTGACCGACGAGAGCCAGCATGGGGCGCTCTATGATGCACTGTGGGACGCGCCCGCGATCGCCAGCATCGGCCTGATCGGGGAGGCCGAAGCGGCGATCCGCGACTATATCGATGACACGGTGCTGGTAATGATGGGTGTGCTGCTCCTGCTGGCGGGCTCGATCACCTTTGCCGTGGCGTACAACAACGCCCGGATCGCCTTTGCCGAGCGCTCCCGGGAACTCGCCACCCTGCGGGTGCTGGGTTATACCCGCGGAGAGGTGAGCTGGATCCTGCTGGGAGAGATCGCGGCCCTGACACTGCTGGCAATCCCGCTGGGCTGGCTGCTGGGCACCGGTTTCGCCCTTGCGCTGAGCGAAGCGATGAGCACGGAGCTCTTCCGCGTGCCCTTCGTCATCACCACGCAGACGTACGCCTTTGCCGCAGCAGGCGTGCTCGTGGCGACAGCCCTATCGGTCCTGCTGATCCTGCGCCGGCTCCGGCGGCTGGATATGGTTTCCGCACTGAAGACGGTCGAGTAGCCCATGACATACCGTAAGAAAATCATCTTCGCTCTTATCGCCGTGGCACTGGCCGGTTTATTGGGCCTGGCGCTGTGGCCCTCTCCCGTGCCTGTGAGCGCCGTCACCGTGGAACGGGGCCATTTCGCCGAAACCGTGGAGGACGAGGGGCGCACACGACTCCCCGACCCGCATACCGTGTCGGCACCGGTCTCCGGCTATCTCCAGCGGGTTGGCCCGGAACCGGGTGATGAGATCCAGGCGGACCAGGTCGTGTTCACCCTCGAACCACCCCCGGTGCCACCGCTGGACGCCCGGGCACGCACTCAGGCGCGTGAGGCCGTGGCCGCCGCCCGGGCGCGGCTTGAAGCCGCGGAGGCGGAGCTCGAAGCGCGGGGGATTCAGCACCAACTCGCCCGGTCAGAGGACCAGCGCTACCAGCAGATGTACGACCGCGAGTTGGTCTCGGCCGAGGTCATGGAGCGCACCCGGGCACAACGGGAATCGGCCCGCGTGGCCGAACGGGCTGCCCGGCACGCCGTCGACGTCGCGCGCTTCGAGCTGGACGCCGCCCGCGCCGTCCTGGAGGTGGCGGACGGCACACGCGCTCCGGGCGATCAGCCGCGCATTGAGGTGCGCGCACCCGTGGGCGGCGTCGTGACCCGAAGGCACCGGTACAGTGAAGGCCCGGTGGGCGCCGGCGAGCCGGTGCTGGACATCGGCGATCTCTCCACCCTGGAGGTCCAGGTGGATCTGCTGTCCATGGACGCCGTGCGGGTCCGCCCCGGCATGCCGGTGGTGCTGGAGCGCTGGGGTGGCGACGGCGCCATGGACGGGGAAGTGCTGCGGGTGGAGCCCAGCGGGTTCCTGCGGGTATCGGCCCTGGGTGTGGACGAACAGCGCGTCCCGGTGCGGGTGGCCATCACCTCACCCCGGGAACAGTGGCAGGCCCTCGGTGACGGCTACCGCGTGGAGGCACGCTTCATTCTCTGGCAGGACGATGAGGTGCTCCAGGCACCCACCAGCGCCCTGTTCCGAAGCGATGATCAGTGGTCCGTGTACGTGATCGAGGACGGCCGTGCCCATCGGACGCCCGTCGAGCCAGGCAGGCGCAGCGGCCTCATGACGGCAATCCGCGACGGCCTGCAACCGGGCGATCGCGTGATCACGCATCCGGGAGACCGGGTGTACGATGGCGTCAGGGTGCGTGAGGATTGATCGTGGGCACGGTCGACAGGCGCCGGGACCGGCATTCCGGGGCCGGAAACGACAGCAGGCGGCCAAGGGGCCGCCTGCTGATAGTGCTTGGTAGCGGGGGCAGGATTTGAACCTGCGACCTTCGGGTTATGAGCCCGACGAGCTACCAGACTGCTCCACCCCGCAATTGACGCTGCGCATGGTAGCGCCCGGATCAGGGGAATGCAACAGGCGCGCCGGAATTATTAACGGCGCTTCCGCAGGTAACGACGCAGATCGTGATGGTAAATGAAACCGGGCAGCGCGAACACCGCGAACAGGCAGAGGTTGACCACCCAGAATTCCCAGTCCTGGGCATAGATTTCGCCAATCACCTGGTATTCAAGCCCAGCGGCCAGCAGACCGGCGACGCCGAACAGCAGCAGCCATTCCAGCAACCGTAGCCATTCGCGTTTGCCTTCCGCGGGGGGCGCAAGCAGCAGCAACCGGCGCTCCGTGAGCCACGGCAGGTTGGCGGCCACCAGCGCCAGCAGGAACAACGCGATAACGGCAGCAGTCATGCCCATACGGAAGCCTCAGCCAAACGCCGCCATGCAGACCGCCACCAGCGCCCCAGGGAACAGACCGAGCAGCAGCACGCCGAGGCCGTTGGCTGCGAGCACCGCCTGGAATCCGGTGGAACCGCTGGGCTGCGGGCCGTCACCCTCCGGCTTGTCGAAATAGCACAGGCGCACGATACGCAGGTAGTAGAAGGCGCCGACCACTGCCCCGATCACGGCAAGGACGGCAAGCCAGATGTGGCCGGCATCCACCGTGGCCTGAAGCACCATCCACTTGGCGTAGAAGCCCACCGTCCCGGGAATGCCCGTCAGCGAGATCATCAGCAGCAGCATCACCAGCGCAAACAGCGGACTGCGCTCGTTGAGGCCCTTGAAGTCCGACAGGTTCTCGGCCTCGAAACCTTCACGGCTGAGCAGCATGACCACGCCGAAGGTCGCCGCCACGGTGAAGGCGTAGGTCACGGCATAGAAGGTCGCGGCACCGTAGCCCTCCGGCGTCCCCGCCAGGAACCCCAGGAAAATGAAACCGATGTGGTTGAAGGTGGAATACGCCAGCATGCGCTTGATGTTGGTCTGCACCAGCGCGACGGTGTTCCCCAGCAGCAGGGAGCCCACCGCCAGCAGCATCACCATGTGCTGCCAGTCGCCGTGCAGCGGCTCCAGGGCCTCGCCGAGAAGGCGAATGAACAGGCCCACGGCGGCGACCTTGGAGGCGGTGGCGATGAACAGCGTGACCGCCGTGGGCGCCCCCTGGTAGACGTCCGGCACCCACATGTGGAACGGCACCGCGCCGAACTTGAAGGCCACACCCACCAGCGCGAACACCAGACCGAAGGTGAGCAGCAGACGGTCCTCGCCGGCGGCGGCCTCGGCAATGGCGGACAGTTCCAGACTGCCAGTGGCGCCGTAGATCATGGACATGCCGTAAAGCAGCAGGCCCGAAGCCAGCGCGCCCAGCACGAAGTACTTGAAGGCGGCCTCGGATGCCACCGGGGATCCGCGACGCATGGCCACCAGCGCGTACAGCGACAGGGACATGAGCTCCACGCCCAGGTACAGCACCAGCATGGTGTGGGCCGAGATGGTCACCATCATGCCCAGCGTGGCGAACAGGGTCAGCAGATAGAACTCGCCCTTGAGCATGCCCCGCTCGCGCAGATAGTCCCGGGAGTAGGCGAAGCCGAGGAAGGTCAGCAGCAGGACGGTCACCTTCAGGATCACCGCCATGGAGTCGGCGATGTAGTTGCCGGAGAAGGTGGTGGCATCGAGGCCCCACTGGGTCCAGACGGTCACCACAACACCGCTGAGCAGCGCCAGCTGCGACAGCAGGTAGGCAGGGGTGTGATCCCGGTCCGAGCTGAACAGATCGACCACCAGCACCAGGCACGCCATTCCCAGCATCCAGATCTCCGGGAAGGCGATCATCAGGTTCGGTGTCTCGAAGGCGTCCGTCGTCATAGCGTTCCTCTGAGCTCAAAGCCCGGCGGCAGCCGATGCCGGCCGCCGCGCGTATCCGTTAGCGTGTCACAGCCCGGCGGTGATCACCTCGAGGAGGTGTGCCAGGGACGGCTCCATCACGTTGATCAGCGGCGCCGGCCAGATGCCGAGCCACAGCACGGCGACAGCCAGCAGGCCGAGCACCAGCTTCTCGTTGCCGTCCAGGTCCTGCAGCGCAGATACCTTGTCGCTGGCCACTTCGCCGTACATCACGCGCTTGACCATCCACAGGGTGTAGGCCGCGCCGAGGATCAGCGTCAGGCCGGCCAGGAAGGCGTACCAGAAGTTCGCCTGGAACGCGGCCAGGATCACCATGAACTCGCCGACGAAACCGGAGGTACCCGGCAGCCCGGCATTGGCCATGGCGAACAGAACGAACAGCCCGGCGAACACCGGCATGCGATGCGCCACACCACCGTATTCGCTGATCATGCGGGTGTGCATGCGGTCATACAGCACGCCCACGCACAGGAACATGGCCGCCGAGACGAAGCCGTGGGAGATCATCTGCACCATGGCGCCTTCCAGTGCCAGCAGCGCGCCGGCCTCGCCGCTGCGCACCACGATCTGGAAGATCAGGAAGAAGCCGAGGGTCACAAAACCCATGTGGGCGATGGAGGAGTAGGCGATGAGCTTCTTGAGATCCTCCTGCATCATCGCCACCAGGCCGATGTAGACCACCGCCACCAGGGACAGGCCGATCATCAGCCAGTCCAGCTCCATGCTGGCCTCGGGAACGATGGGCAGGGCGAAGCGCACGAAGCCGTAGCCACCCAGCTTCAGCATGATGGCCGCCAGGATGACGGAACCGCCGGTGGGCGCCTGCACGTGGGCGTCCGGCAGCCAGGTGTGCACCGGCCACATGGGCACCTTGATGGCAAAGGCCAGCAGGAACGCCACGAACAGCCAGGTCTGCGTGCCCAACGGCAGATCCAGGCCGTACATGTCCAGAATGCCGAAGCTGCCGGCCTGGAGCTGCAGGTAGATCACCGACACCAGCATGAGCACCGAGCCCACGAAGGTGTAGAGGAAGAACTTGATGGTGGCGTAGATGCGCTCGGCGCCGCCCCAGATCCCGATCAGCAGGAACATCGGCACCAGGATGGCTTCCCAGAACACGTAGAAGAGGATCGCGTCCAGGGCGGCGAACACGCCCACCATGATGCCTTCCATGATCAGGAAGCAGGCCAGGTACATGGCCGGGCGATAGGTGATCTTCTGCCCCGCGGCCAGCACTACCAGCAGCGTGGAGAACGTACTCAGCACCACCAGCGGCATGGAGATGCCGTCCACGCCCAGGTGGTAGTTGACCCCCAGAACCTCGACCCAGGGCCGCTTCTCCACGAACTGCATGGCGGCGGTGCCCGGCTCGAAGCCGATGATCAGGCCGAGGCTGAGCACGAATGTCAGACCACTGACCAGCAGCGCGATCATGCGCGCCCGGTCCGCCTTGTGATCACCAAGCAGGAAGATCAGGGCGCCCCCGAGAATGGGCAGCCAGATGAGCACGCTCAACAAGGGCCAGGAGGATTCCAACATCCGTTACTTCCTTACCAGTTCAAACGGGTTTGGGCGCCGGCTGTCCGGCCGCCACCGTGGTA
>SKYZ01000255.1 GCA_007127625.1 Aquisalimonas sp.
GCATGAGCGCCGGGGACCTGGCCGGGCCGATCCGCAGTCCCAGCGGCTTCCACATCGTCAAGCTGCGGGACACACGTGCCAGCGACCAGGAGGTGGTCCAGCAGACCCGTGCCCGCCACATTCTCATCCAGCCCAGTGAAGTGGTGACGCCGGAGGATGCGCGTACCCGCCTGGAGAACCTGCACGCCCGCATCGAGGACGGCGAATCCTTCGAGGAGCTGGCCCGCGCCCATTCCGACGACGGCGGTAGCGCCTCCGAGGGTGGTGATCTGGGCTGGATCAGTCCGGGGCAGCTGGTGCCGGATTTCGAGGAGGTGATGGACGGCCTGGAGCCCGGCGAAGTCAGTCGCCCGTTCGAAACCCAGTTCGGCTGGCACATCGTCGAGGTTCTCGAACGCCGCGAACACGACAGCACCGACGAACGGCGGCGTGCCCAGGCGGTCCAGCAGATCCGCGAGCGCAAGAGCGAAGAAACGCTGGAGAACTGGCTGCGGGAACTCCGCGACGACGCCTACGTGGAACTGCGGCTGGATCGGTGATGGCGGAGCACCGCCCCCCGCTGCTTGCGCTGACCGTCGGCGAACCGGCCGGAATCGGTCCGGATCTGGCAGTGACACTGGCGGCGCGGGGGGCACTGGCAGACACGGTGGTCATCGGTGACCCCGATGTCCTGGCGGCCCGGGCCTCGCAGCTCGGCCTGTCCCTGCCCGCCATCCGCGAGTGCGCGCCGCATGAGGCAATGCCGGGTGCGCACCACCTGCAGGTGGTGCCGGCGCCGGCGGCGCAGCCGGTAATCCCCGGCACCCTGGACCCGGCCAACGCCTCCTCGGTGATGGACATGCTGCGCCTGGCGGGGCACGGGGCACAGTCCGGCGCCTTTGACGCCATCGTCACCGCACCGGTGCACAAAGGCGTCATCAACGACGCCGGCATCCCCTTCTCCGGCCACACCGAATACTTCGCCGAACTCACCGGCGCCCCCCTGCCGGTGATGATGCTGGTGGCCGGCGAGCTGCGCGTCGCCCTGGTCACCACCCACCTGCCCCTGCGGCAGGTTGCGGATGCCATCACCGCGGAACGCCTGGAGCAGGTCGTCCGTATTCTGGTCCAGGATCTGCAGGTCAAATTCGGCCTGACCCGGCCGCGGGTGCTGGTCAGCGGCCTCAACCCCCACGCCGGCGAAGGCGGTCACCTGGGGCGCGAGGAACTGGAGATCATCGAGCCGGTGCTGGAGCGCCTCCGGCGCGACGGACTGTCCCTGGACGGTCCGCTGCCGGCGGACACCCTGTTCACCCCGGACAACCTCGCCCACGGCGACGCCGTGCTGGCCATGTACCACGATCAGGGCCTGCCGGTGCTCAAGCACGCGGGCTTCGGTCAGGCAGTGAACGTCACCCTGGGATTACCCATCATCCGCACCTCCGTGGACCACGGCACCGCCCTGGACCTGGCCGGTGGCGGCCTGGCCCGCTGCGGCAGCCTGGAGGCGGCACTCGAGCTTGGACGGCAGCTGGTCCGCCGTTCCCGCCAGGCCGGTGCCGGCCCGCAGGCCCGGGCATGAGCAGCGGCCACCGCCCGCGCCGACGCTTCGGTCAGAATTTCCTCCATGACCGCCACGTCATCGGGCGCATCCTGCGGGCCGTCAACCCCCGACCCGGCGAGGCCCTGGTGGAGATCGGCCCCGGCGAAGGTGCCCTCACCAGGGATCTGCTCAGGGCCGCCGGCCGGCTGGAGGCGGTGGAAATGGACCGTGACCTGGTGCCACTGCTGACGGAGAAGTTCGGCGACGCGGGGGAACTGATCGTGCATCAGGGGGATGCCCTGGAATTCGATTTCAGTGCCTGCCACAACGGCACGGATCTGCGCCTGGTGGGCAACCTGCCCTACAACATCTCCACGCCACTGCTGTTCCACCTGCTTGGTCAGGCCGGCCGCATCCGCGACATGCATTTCATGCTGCAGCGGGAGGTGGTGGACCGCATGGTTGCGGGACCGGGCAGCCGGACCTACGGGCGGCTGTCGGTAATGGTGCAGTACCAGTGCGAGGTGCAGCGCCTGTTCACGGTGCCACCGGGGGCATTCCGGCCGGCACCGGCGGTGGACTCGGCGGTGGTGCGGCTACTGCCCCGGGATGCAGTCCCAGCATACCACGACGAGGCGATCCGCCTCGGCCGCGTGGTCACCGCCGCGTTCGCCCAGCGCCGCAAGACCCTGCGCAACACCCTGCGCGGCCTGCTCGGCGAGGACGATCTCCGCGCCTGCGACGTGGACCCGGGTGCCCGGGCCGAGCAACTGGACCTGCCCGCCTTCCTGCGGCTTGCCCGGCGTGTCACGAATCCGCGAGACTGAGGCCCTGACATTCAAGGAAACGCTGAACACACCGGCAGGAGCGCCCGTGACGCCGTACAACACCATTCTTCTGGCCGTGGATTTCACCCCGGATGCCAGCCGCATCGCCGCCCGGGCCCGCCAGCTTGCCCACGCCAGTGACGCGCGCCTGCACCTGGTGCACGTGGTGGAACACATCCCCATCGACGCCGCCGGCGAATTTCCGGGCCCACCGCAAGCGGATCTGCACGCGGAAATGGTCACCACCGCGCGGGAGCGACTGCAGGAATACGCCCACGCGGAAGGGCTCGATCACGCCGAACAGCACGTCACCTCGGGATACACCAAACAGGAAATCCTCGACCATGCGGAGACCATCGGCGCCGACCTGATCGTGGTCGGCAGTCACGGCCGGCACGGCCTGGCCCTGCTGCTCGGCTCCACCGCCAACGCGGTGCTGCACGGCGCCCCTTGCGACGTGCTGGCTGTGCGGTTGTAGACAGGCCCGTTCAGACCGAAATCAGCACGGTGATAATGGTCCCGACCACCACGACGACGGCCAGCACCGCCAGGGGATCAGGCGTGGGGAACCGCTTGCCTTGATACGACATCAATCCTTCCTCGCTGCCCTGTCCGGCCTTCTTGCCATGGAAACACTGGATGGATTTCCGTCGGGCCGGTCAAAGGTTCTTGTTGGCACATCATGCAGCGGCACCAGCCCGCATAACGGACCGAATGTTGCTACAAGCGACTGATCATAAACGCATTGACTCAGGAGTGCCAACACCGCGGTGGATCCGCGGGCATCCGCCACCGCGGTGGACGGCCCTTTCTGGGAATTGGCTGAGCCGTTACACTAGCGCATTCGGACACGCACGGCTGCTTGTTGCGGCCTGTTGCCGGCTCCTGCGAACGAATCGAGGCGAGAGCGTCCCCATGAGCACGAATCCCCTGAAGGTCCTGGGTCGACTGGGCCAGAGCGTCTGGTATGACAACATCCATCGGGACATGCTGGATGGCGGCGAGCTGGCGCGGCTGGTTGCCGAAGACGACCTTCGCGGCGTGACCTCGAACCCGACCATCTTCGACAAGGCTATCTCCGGCGGTGACACCTACGATGGCGCCATCGCGGCGGCCCTGCGGGAGAATGCGGAGCTGACCTCTGCGGAGCTCTTCAACCACCTGGCGGTGGCGGACATCCGCGACGCCGCCGGCGTGCTTCATCCGGTATACCGGCGCACCGGCGGCGAGGACGGCATGGTGAGCATGGAAGTCTCCCCCGCTCTGGCCCACGACACCGAAGGGACCATCGCTGAAGCGCGGCGGCTGTGGGCGTGGATGGACCGGCCCAACGTCATGGTCAAGGTGCCCGCCACCGTCGAGGGCGTGCCGGCCATCGAAGCTCTGATCGCCGACGGCATCAACGTCAACGTGACGCTGCTGTTCTCCCTGCGGCGCTACGCCGAGGTGGTGGATGCTTACCTGGCCGGGTTGCAGCAGCGCGCCCGCCGCGGCGAAGCGGTGGAGCACGTGCGCTCGGTGGCCAGCTTCTTCGTCAGCCGTGTGGACAGCGCCATCGACCCACGCCTGGAGGGCGAACTGGCCGGGCTGCGCGGCACCGCCGCCATTGCCAACGCCCAGTGTGCCTACCGCCACTTCGAGGACGTCTTCGACGGC
>SKYZ01000230.1 GCA_007127625.1 Aquisalimonas sp.
GCGGAACACCCTATACTGAAGCACACTTGATGGGAAGCAGCCAGCCAACGTTTGTTGCGATGCACAACAACGGGTTGAGCGCCGATTCCCCGCCCATGCCTGTCGTGGGCGGGCCCCTGTGTTGTTAAAGAACTCAGAACCCGACGAGGAGTTGACCATGTCCGACGCTGTGATTGTTTCCACCGCCCGCACGCCACTGGGCAAGTCCTTCCGTGGCGCCTTCAACATGACCCACGGCGCTGACATGGGCGCGCACGCTCTCAAGCACGCCGTGCAGCGCGCCGGCGTGGAGCCGGGCGAAGTGGAAGACCTGATCATGGGCTGTGGGCTGCCCGAAGGCGCCACAGGCCACAACATCGCCCGGCAGATCGCGCTGCGGGCGGGCATGCCCATCACCACCGGTGGCACCACCGTCAACCGCTTCTGCAGCTCCGGCCTGCAGACCATCGCCATGGCCGCCCAGCGCGTGCTGGTGGACAAGGTGCCGGTGATGGCCGCCGGCGGGGTCGAGTCCATCAGCCTGACCCAGGCCAACCTGAACAAGAACAATCTGCACAACGAGTGGCTGAAGGAGCACAAGCCCGAGATCTACTACTCCATGATCGAGACGGCGGACATTGTCGCCCAGCGCTACGGCGTCTCCCGGGAGTACCAGGATGAGTACGCCCTGCGCAGCCAGCAGCGCACCGCCGCCGCCCAGGAAAAGGGCCTGTTCGACGACGAGATCGTGCCCATGGACGTCACCCAGGCGTTCAAGGACAAGGAGACCGGCGAGACCTGGACGGAGCAGCGCACGGTCAAGATGGACGAGTGCAACCGGCCCAACACCACCCTGGACGGCCTGGCCTCCCTGGAGCCGGTCATGGGCCCGGACAAGCACGTCACCGCCGGCAACGCCAGCCAGCTCTCCGACGGCGCCTCGGCCTGTGTGGTCATGGACAGCAAGCTCGCGGAACAGCGCAACATCGAGCCCCTGGGCATCTTCCGCGGCTTCGCCGTGGCCGGCCTGGAACCCGACGAAATGGGTATCGGTCCCATCTATGCGGTGCCGCGGCTGCTGGAGCGCACCGGCCTGACAATGGATGACATCGGCCTGTGGGAGCTCAACGAGGCGTTCGCGGTGCAGGTCCTCTATTCCAAGGACCAGCTCGGCATCCCCGACGAGATCCTCAACGTCAACGGTGGTTCCATCTCCATCGGCCACCCCTTCGGCATGACCGGTGCGCGCTGCGCCGGCCACGCGCTGATCGAAGGCAAGCGCCGGGGCGTCAAGTACGTGGTGGTCACCATGTGCGTCGGCGGCGGCATGGGTGCGGCGGGCCTGTTCGAGGTCTGCTGAGCCCCTCGATGATCCCCGCCCACGGCAGGCCGGCTTGCCGTGGGCGCCTTAACTGACGGTCTCACCAATCGCCTGGAGTCAAACAGCGATGGATATCAACTTCACCCCCGAGGAACAGGCCTTCCGCAAGGAAGTACGGGAGTTCCTGCAGAACAATCTGCCCCAGGAGCTGAGCGACAAGGTCCTCAATCACAAGGAGCTGACCAAGAACGATCTGGTTCGCTGGCAGAAGATCCTCTACACGCAGGGCTGGGCCGCACCCGGCTGGCCGAAGAAGTTCGGCGGCCCGGGCTGGACGCCAGTGCAGAAATCGATCTTCGAGGAAGAGACCGCTCTGGCGGGCGCCCCGCCGCTGCTGCCCTTCGGGCTCGCCATGGTGGCGCCGGTGATCATGAACTTCGGCTCCAAGGAGCAACAGGAGCGCTTCCTGCCGCCCATTCTGTCGGCGGACGCCTGGTGGTGCCAGGGCTATTCCGAGCCGGGTGCCGGCTCCGATCTGGCCTCGCTGAAGACCCGCGCCGAGCGCCAGGGCGACAAGTACGTCGTCAACGGCCAGAAGACCTGGACCACCCTCGGCCAGTACGCCGACTGGATCTTCTGCCTGGTGCGCACCGACCCTAACGCCAAGAAGCAGGAAGGTATCTCGTTCCTGCTCATCGACATGAACACCCCCGGCATCTCCGTGCGCCCCATCCAGTTGCTGGACGGCGGCCACGAGGTCAACGAAGTCTTCTTCGACAACGTCGAGGTCCCGGCCGAGAACCTGGTGGGCGAGGAGAACAAGGGCTGGACCTACGCCAAGTTCCTGCTCGGCCACGAGCGCAGCGGCATCGCCGGTGTGGGCCGCGGCAAGATGGAGCTGCGTCGCCTCAAGCAGATCGCCAGCAAGGAGCAGAAAAACGGCCGCCCGCTGATCGAGGATCCGTCCTTCCGCGCCACCATCGCCCGAATCGAGATGGATCTGGACGCGCTGGAAATGACCGATCTGCGCGTTACCGCAGCGGTGCAGTCCGGGCAGTCCCCGGGGCCGGAGGCCTCCATGCTCAAGATCCGCGGCACCGAGATCCGCCAGGAAATCTACCACCGCATCCGCGAGGCCGTCGGCCCGTACGCCCTGCCCTTCCAGCCGCAGGCGCTGCAGGGCGAGACCGACGACGCGGTGGCACCGGACTATGCCCTGTCCTCCGCGCCCACGTATTTCAACAATCGCAAGCTCACCATCTTCGGTGGTTCCAACGAGATCCAGAAGAACATCATCTCCAAGATGATTCTGGGCCTCTGAGCGAACTCAACGGTTACGGAGCAGGAAACGATGGATTTCTCTCTTACTGACGAACAGCGCATGCTCCAGGACACGGTGGAGCGCCTGGTACAGGACCAGTACGGATTCGAGCAGCGCCGCGGCTACATGCAGGCGGAAGGCGGCTTCACCCGGGAGATGTGGAACCAGATGGCCGAACTCGGCCTGCTGGGCGTGCCCTTCCCCGAGGAGATCGGCGGCTTCGGCGGCGGGCCCATCGAGACCATGCTGGTGATGGAGGCCTTCGGCAAAGGCCCGGTGCTGGAGCCCTACGTGGCAACAGTCACCACCGCGGGACAGCTCATCGCCGATGCCGGCAGCGACGCCCAGAAGGAAGCGATTCTCGAGCCCATGGTCGGTGGCGAGCTGATCCTGGCCTTCGCCCATGGCGAACGGGACAACCGCTACAGCGTCACCCAGGTCTCCACCCGCGCCGAGCGTGGCGGCTCCGGCTACAAGCTCACCGGCCACAAGGCGGTGGTCCTGCACGGCGACAGTGCCGACAAGCTGGTGGTGAGCGGCCGCACCAGTGGCGACACCATGGACGCCGAGGGCATCAGCCTGTTCCTGGTGGACGCCGACGCCAAGGGTGTGAGTATCCAGGGCTACCCGACCATCGACGGCCTGCACGCCGCCGAGGTCAAGCTGGATGGCGTCGAGGTGGGCGAGGACGCCCTGATCGGCCAGGAAGGCAAGGCCGCCGACCTGATCGAGCTCACCCAGGACCGCGGCGCTTTAGCTGTCTGCGCCGAGGCCGTGGGCGCGATGACCATGGCCTGTGACATGACCCTGGACTACCTCAAGCAGCGCAAGCAGTTCGGCGTGCCCATCGGCACCTTCCAGTCCGTGCAGCACCGCATGGTGGAAATGCGCATCGAACTGGAGCAGGCCCGTTCCGCCACCATGAAGGCAGCCGCCAAGCTGGCCGGCGACAGCGCCGCCGAGCGCCGTCACGCGGTCTCCGTGGCCAAGCACCAGGTGGGTGTCGGCGGCCGCTTTGTCTCCGAGCAGTCCATCCAGTTGCACGGCGGCATCGGCATGACCGAGGAATACGCCCTGGCCCACTACGCCAAGCGCATCGCCATGATCAACAACCAGTTCGGTGATGCCGATTATCACCTGGACCGGTTCGCGGCGGACATGGAGGTGCCGGAGACGGCGTGAGGGACATGTCGCCCCCGCTCACAACGGGGGCGGCACGATGCGTCCTGATGCGCCTCCGAGGGCCATCGTAGGGTGCATCTTGATGCACCATGACGGCCTTGGATCGAGCCGCTTTGGCCGGCATGTCCTGGAAGGTGCATCAAGATGCACCCTACAAACTACTTCCTCGTGAGACGACCATGACCAGCCCCATCGTCAAC
>SKYZ01000309.1 GCA_007127625.1 Aquisalimonas sp.
CCTCGCCACGGAACTCGAACGCCACCTCGGCGGCGAGACGCTGCTCGATGTGCCGGGTGAAGCCCTTCATCGGGGTCTGGAAGATGCGTTGGGTCAGTGCCTTGGCCTCGCCAGGGGCAAGCTGGTTTTCGACGTGGGTGTTGTCACCAATGCGCACGTTCGGCGAGCCGCTGATGATGGTGCCGCCACAGTGGATGGCATCGCCCATGCGGGCCGCCGGCAGCCCGTTGATCCGCACCGCCTTCGAGCCTTCGGCCACAAAGCGGTTGTGTGTGCTTGCCTTCGACTTGGTGTGGGGCACGGCTTCGTCGGTGACCCGCGCGGCCGGCTGGCCGTTAACGGTCACATTGGGGCTGCCCGTCATCACCGGCGTTGCCGGATAGCCGTCACGCGGACCGGCCTGGTCCTTGAGTGCACGGGCCGCTGGCTTTCCTGCCATGGGTCACGCCTCGGGGTCACACCCTTCAGCTGTTGAGATCCGTCTGCGAGGTGGCCACGTCGAGCTTGACGCCGTTGATGGTCACACCACCGTTGTCGATGACCACGCTGTTGCCGCCCACCGCCAGTTCGATCCGGTCGTCGGCAGAGACCTTCACCGCGCCACCAACGGTATCGGTCACGTTGTTGGCCTCGCGCCGGTTGATATCGTTCTTGATGTTCACGGTGAGATCCTTCTCCGCCTGCAGAAAGACCTCCTCGCTGCCCTTGGCATCATCGAAGCGCAGTTCGTTGGCCTGCTCCGGGGTGGCGTCCCTAGTGGAGCGGGTGCGGATGCCGGAGTGGGTGGGCTCGCCGGCGTACGGGGGCGGGTGGCCCGGGTGATCGAGCGCACCCATGACGAAGGGGCGGTCCGGGTTGCCGTTCTCGAAGGCCACCACCACTTCCTGGCCCACCCGGGGAAGGAAGTGCATGCCGAATCCCGGGCCGGCCACACCCTGCATCACCCGCAGCCAGCAGCTGCTGCGCGCATCACCCTCGTGCCACCGCTGCGCACCACCAGTTCGCGCTGCTCCAGCGGCGGGCACAGCCACCCGTCTTCGATGAAGTGGACGGTGTGGGAGCCGTTGTCGTTGGCGATGGTGTAGGCAATGCCCGCGCGCCGCTCCACTCGCCGCACACCGCCTCCAGCACCTCGGGGATGGACTGGTTCTGGAACACCCGGATGCCGTTCGCGCTCACTCCTCCTGGTGGGTCAGCAGACCGCGCGCCTCGTTGTAGGTGAGCCCGCGGATGCCGGACTGCTCCATGGACGCCCCCAGGGAGTTGGCCAGCCCGTAGGCGTAGGCGCGCTGGTAGAAGGGCAGGCGGGACTCGTGGACGGGCAGCGCATCTTCCAGTGAGTCCGCGGACTCCAGGGTTTCCTCGAAGCGGGCGCGCTTTTCCTCCAGGTACGTCATGAAAGTGTCGTCACCCGCCACCTCATCGGCCAGCATCAGCGTCCAGCTCATGTCGTCCTGCAGTTCGCACTCGCCGATGTAGCGGCCGTACACCACCGGTGACCACTCCTGGGGCGGAATGTGGGAGAGCCAGAACCGCCCCTCCTTCTGGTACATCCAGTAGGGCCGGCCCACCACCGGCTGGAAGCCGAAATCGCTCTCCAGCACGAACAGCGAGGTGAATAGCTCCACCGACACCTGTTCGATGTGCTTGGGCGGTACCGCAAGCGCCGCCTGCTGGCCGGCAGCCAGCGCGGCGAGGACGGGCACCTGCCCCTTGCCGTCGGGATTCGGGTTCTTGGCCATGGTCTCACGTGTTGTACAGGTGCTGCACAGGAAAGAACCAGAAGTTTACTGCACTACCTGCAGCTTGTCACAACCGGGGCGTTGGCCTGGCTCCGCCAATGCGCCCACCCCGCTTGCCTGCCGCGGCTGCTTTGGTTAGCGTCAGGTGTTGATCAAGGTACGCGCGCAGGGGAAACGGACATGACACATCGGCTCCACACCCTCCTGACCGGCGGCGATTTCTTCGAGGGGCCGCGCTGGCGGCGGGGTCGGTGGTGGGTGTCGGACTTCTACCGCCAGGCGGTCTACACCGTCACCCCCAACGGCGAGAGCGAAAAGGTGCTGGACGTGCCCGAACAGCCCTCCGGCCTGGGCTGGATGCCGGACGGCTCCCTGCTGGTGGTGTCCATGCGCGATCGCCGGCTGCTGCGGCAGTGGCCGGACGGCCAGGTCACCACCCACGCCGATCTGGCCGAACACGCCCCCTGGCACTGCAACGACATGGTGGTGGACGGCCACGGCCGCGCCTGGGTGGGCAACTTCGGCTTCGACATGATGAGCGGCGCCGATCCCGTCACCACCTGCCTGCTGCGGGTGGACCCGGACGGGAGCGTCACCGAGGTGGCCGACGGGCTCGCTTTCCCCAACGGCATGGTTATCAGCCCGGACGGGCGCGCGCTGGTCGTGTGCGAATCCATGGCCGGGCGGCTCACCGAGTTCACCATCGGCCAGGATGGCGCCCTGTCCGACCGCCGCGTCCACGCCCAGCTCGGCAAGGCGCCACCGCTGACCACCGCGAAGGAGACCACCGCCGGCCTGACCGTGGCCCCCGACGGCTGCTGCCTGGACGCCAGGGAGCACATCTGGGTGGCCGACGCCCGGGGCGGCGGTTGCATGCGGGTGGTCCCCGGCGGCGAGATCGCCGAGACCATCGAGCCGCCGGAGGGGCAGAGTTTCTTCGCCTGCATGCTGGGCGGCCCCGAGGGGCGCACCCTGCTGCTGTGCTCCGCGCCGGACTCCAGCGAGCGCCGCCGCAAGGGCACCGGCGAGGCCAGTCTGCTCACCTGTGAAGTGGACACCCCGCACGCCGGGTATCCGTAGGGGCCGTTGCAATGCAGCGCATCCTCATCATCACCGGGATCCTGGTCCTCGTGGTGGGCCTCCTCTGGCCCTGGCTGGCCAACCTGGGTCTTGGCCGCCTCCCCGGCGACATCCTCATCCAGCGGGACGGCTTCACCTTCTACTTCCCCATCACCACGATGCTCATCGTCAGTGCCGTCCTCACCCTCATCTTCTGGCTCTTCCGGTAGGGGACAGGCGGACCTGTAGGGCGGACCTTCAGGCCCGCCGATCGGGCTCCGATGAGCCGCCTAGGCTTGCATATCCTTCGACGGCGGACCTGAAGGTCCGCCCTACCATGCTCTCTCCGTACAAGGGTATCTTGATGCACCTTCCGACACATACCAGCCAGGGCGGCTTGAAGCGGGGCCGCCATGGTGGATCGAGATGCACCCTTGATCATGCCCCTTCTTTGAACAGCTTGCCTTGCCCCGGACAATGCAGTACTTTTTAACGTACGCTTAAATGTACTGAGGTAACTTCCATGTCAAGGGTTCGCGTCGATGAAGACATCCGTCCCCTGTCTGAATTTCGTGCAAGGGTAGCCACGTTCGTAAAGCAGCTCCACGAAACCCGTCGACCCATGGTTCTGACACAGCGAGGTCGTGGCGTTGCCGTACTGGTGGATGTTCACGAGTACGAGAAGATGCAAGAACGCCTGGAAATACTGGAAGAGGTGTACAAGGCGGACGAACAGATAGCCTCCGGAGATGGTATTGCGCATGAAGACGCGAAGGCTCAGGTTCTGAGCGGACTGGCCCGGTGAAGGTTGTCTGGTCCCCGCTTGCGCTGGAGCGTGTCGAGGATACAGCTCGGTATATTGCGGAAGACAACCCGGATGCAGCGGTACGGTGGGTTGATGAACTATTTGCCGCCGTGGAGCGGTTAGCTGATTCTCCAAAAAGTGGACGTGTGGTTCCTGAAGTTGGGTCACCGCGCATAAGGGAGCTGATATTTGGAGCGTATCGGGTCATTTATAGCGCAAGAGATCAGGTTGAAATCTTGACTGTGCGCCGGAGTAGCCAGTTGTTGAGGCTATCTGAGCTCGGTGATGAGGAAACATAACCTGCGGCTGCTACACAGCGACCGGTTTTCCACCGCCTGGCGGCTCCAGACCGGCACGTGAGCCGGGCGACAGACGCCTTCCCGGTCATTATCCGA
>SKYZ01000011.1 GCA_007127625.1 Aquisalimonas sp.
CGTCGTCGTCCATGGCCCGGTGCGGATCCACCAGCGCCGGCAGCTCCTCATACTCCACCTCCACCATTTCGGTGGCATCGGCGGCAATGTAGCGGTCATCGGCGATGACCATGGCCACTTCCTGGTTCTGGAAGCAGACCTTGCCGTCGGCGAGCACCATCTGCTTGTCGCCGGCCAGGGTGGGCATCCAGTGCAGTCCCAGGGGCGCCAGGTCCTCGGCGGTGAGCACGGCGTGGACGCCCGGCATGGCCAGGGCCTTGTCCTTGTGGATGGCCTTGATGCGGGCATGGGCGTGGGGGCTGCGGACGAAATCGCCGTACACCATGCCGGGCAGCTGGATGTCGTCGACATAGTTGCCCTTGCCCTGAATGAAGCGGGCGTCCTCGGTGCGCCTGCGGCGGCAGCCCATGCCGCCGAGCTTTTCGTTGCGTTCCAGGTCCTCGGCTGTGGTCGCCATGGGTCCTCTCCTCCGGTCCTGTTCTGTTGGCTGGCGCGGCATCGGCATGACGCCCGCCCGCGCATTTCACTCCCGCCGACGGATCACTCCGCGGGTTCCGCCTCGCCCTGGCGCAGTTTCTCGCCGGCGACACGGACGGCATTGATGATGTTCTGGTAGCCGGTACAGCGGCAGAGATTGCCCGCCATGCCGTGGCGGATCTCGTCGTCCGTGGGGTCGGGGTTCTCCTGCAGGAAGCGATAGGCCCGCATGAGCATGCCCGGGGTGCAGAAGCCGCACTGCAGGCCGTGCTCCTGGGTGAAGGCCTCCTGCACGGCGTGCAGGCCATCGGCGGTGGCCAGCCCTTCCACGGTGCGGATGTCCGCGCCCTGGCACTGCACCGCCAGCATGGTGCAGGACTTCACCGAGGCGCCGTCGATATCCACGGTGCAGGCCCCGCAGTGGGAGGTCTCGCAGCCGATATGGGCACCAGTGAGGCGCAGCCGGTCGCGGAGGGTGTGGATCAGCAGCTCGCGGCTGTCCACGGCCACGTCCATGGCCTGGCCGTTGACGTTCAGGGTAATCGCATGCTTCGCCATGTCAGCCTCCCCGGGCGCGTTCCAGCGCGGTGTGAAGGGCGCGGCGGGTCATTTCGCCGGCCATGTGGGTCTTGTACTCGGGACTGCCACGCAGATCCTCGGCGGGCTCGCAGATGCTCATGGCTGCCTGGGCCGCCTGCTCGATGCGCTCGGCATCGATGGTCTGACCGGTGAGCAGTTCCTCGGCATCCTCGGCACGCAGCGGCGTGGGACCAACATTGGTCAACGTCAGACGCACCTTGCGGCAGGTGTCTCCCTCCATTTCCAGGAGGCAACAGGCTGCGGCAGTGGCGTAATCGCCGGTCTTGCGCTTGAACTTGGCGTAGGCGTAACCGTGGTCCGGCGCGGGAATCGGCACACGGATCGCGGTCACCAGATCGCCGTCGTCCAATCGCGTGAGGTACGGCCCGAGATAGAAGCCGTTGGCTGGCTCCCGCCGCTCGCCCTTCTGGCTGCGCACCACGAACTCCGCCTCCAGGGCCATTAGCACCGCCGGGTGGTCGTTACCGGGATCACCGTGCAGGGCATCACCACCGATGGTGCCGCGGTTGCGCACCTGCGGGTCGGCGATGAGTCTCGCCGCCTCCGGCAGCACCGGACAACGCCGCTGCAGCACCTCGGAGGCGATGACGGCGTTCTCGCTGGTCATGGCACCGATGACCAGGGTATCGCCGTCTTCGCGGATACCCCGCAGTTCCTCGATACCGTTGAGATCGATCAGGTGGGCGGGCTCGGCGAAGCGGAGCTTCATCATGGGCAGCAGACTGTGACCGCCGGCAAGCAGCTTGCCGTTCTCGCCATGTTCGGCGAGCAGGGCCACGGCCTCGTCCACCCCTGACGCCGAGTGGTACTCGAAGTTTCCAGGGATCATACGGACACCTCAGTCGGGCGACTTCTTGATTTTCTCCCGAATCGCCGTCGCCAACGGCGTCGGGCTCCTCCTCCACGGACCGGATTGCGCCGGTACCAGTGGGATCCAGTACAAGTCAGTCCCGGCGCCCGCTGCAACCGCTACTGCAGGAGCGGCGCCTGGGAGACTTGAGCTGCAGCCTGTCTGCGTGAACGTCAGGCAAGTCCGAACAGGCCTTTGACATGGGTGGTATTGGTGCGGCTCACGGGGATGCGGGTCTGATCGGGATCGTCCATGACCAGCAGGTACTGTTCCTGTTCCCGCTCCAGCGCCACGGCGCGGCGCAGGTTCACCATGTAGCTGCGGTGTACCCGCACGAAACGCTCTTCGTCGAGGCGTCCCTGGAGATCGGCGAGGGAGAGATTGCAGAGATAGTGTTCCCCGTCCATGGACACCTCCGTGTAATGGCCGCCGGCCTTGAGATAGACCACATCATCCATGTTCAGCAGCATCACGCGCTGGTGCTTGTACACCGGCAGCTTGAACAGCCGCCTGCGATGCTCACTGCCGCCGTCGGCCACCTCGCCCGAGGTGACGTCGGTGAGGTCAAAGAAAACCAGACAGGAACCCACCGCTTCACCATTCGCTCCGAATATACGCGAGAGCTTGATCAAAAGCACCCGGTCGGGAATGTTGATCATCATGGTCATTGGTGGCGGCGATGCCACCGGGCAGCCGTCGGTTTCCCGGGCCGACTGCAGCAGCCACGCAATCTTGTCGCGGCTCTTCTCCGGATGCAGTTGCAGGACCTCCTGACCCAGCACATCCCCGACGCGCACACCGAGGATCTGACTGGCCACTCCGTTTATTCCGGAGACGTGGTGATCACGGTCGAGCCAGATCACCCCGGGGTCGAACTGCTGAAGGCGATGCTCGAAGGTCGGCATGTACTAACCTTTCAGGAGACGAGCCGTGCCCCCGACAAGGGATGCGGCACCAGCACTCAGACTGCGACCGTCCCGGCCTGCGGTCAACCTGCGGAGGCCGGGCGCGGGGTGAGGCGCGCGAAAACCAGCCCCCCCAAGGCACCACCCAGAGCCATGAACGCCATCGCCGTGGGGAAGCGGGCCGCCGCGATGGGCGTCACCGGCAACACCGTGGCCATGAGTCCCAAGGCGAACATGACGGCAACGCCTCCGGCAAGAAAGTACAGTGACTGGCGACCGCCACCCACCATGCGAACCAGCAGGGCCGCCACCGGCAATGCCAGCAACAGGGCCACGGCTACAACCGCCGCCCAGAGCGGGCCAAAGAAGACCAGATCGTGGGCCGGCGCCCGGAACCACTCCCGGATGGGCACCTCCACGCCGAGACCGGCAACCGCCGACATGTTGTAGACGGACTGGACGATGGTCCCCAGTGCGGCCGCCACCACCACGGCGACCACCCAGGCCAGCACGATGCGCAGGATGATTCCGACATTCATGGGCTACAGAATCCCGGCTCAGGTGCTAGGGTGTCAATTCCGATGCCACAGCCCGATAGCCGACGCAATGATCAGGAATCTCCTGCTTGCCATCACCCTGATGCTTCTCGCCGCGCAACCCGCCCTGACGGAGCCACTCCCGGAGACACAGCGGGAAACGGTCGCGGATGGCCTGGAACACCCTTGGTCGCTGGCGTTCCTGCCGGACGGCCGCACGCTGGTCACCGAGCGGGCAGGCCGACTGCGGGTGATCGAGGACGGCGAGCTTCTGGAGGAACCCGTGGCCGGTATCCCCGAGGCGTACGTCCGCAATCAGGGCGGTCTGTTCGAGGTCCTGCCCCACCCCGACTGGGAGGAGAACGGCTGGATCTATCTCTCCTTCGCCCATGGTGACGACCGCGCCAACACCACTCGCGTGGTCCGCGGACGGCTGGAGGACCACCGCCTGATCGAGGTGGAGCCGGCTTTCACGGCCACGCCCACCCGCGACACGCCGGTCCACTTCGGCGGCCGCATGGCGTTCCTGCCCGATGACACCCTGCTGATCGCCCTGGGTGATGGCTTCGACTACCGGGAGGACGCGCAGAAACTGGACA
>SKYZ01000170.1 GCA_007127625.1 Aquisalimonas sp.
CACCGACAGGGTGTCCACCAGGCCCAGCTGCTGCGGCATCAGCGCGGCGCGGTCCCGCCAGCGCTCGTACATGATGCCCAGCAGGGTGGACTTGCCGGCACCGCTACGGCCCACCAGCGCCACGCGCTGACCGGGCTCGATGGTCAGGCTCAGCGGCCCGAGGACGCGGGCGCCCCCGTAATCGGCGCTGACATCGGACAGGACCAGTGGCTGCATCAGTCGATGAGATCGAGTTCGCGACCCATGTCACGGATGATGTCGTAGTCCTCATTGTCCACCGGGATGAATCCACGGCGGGGGAAGCTGGCCAGCAGATCCGGATCATCCATGTCCAGCAGGGCCTGCTTGACCCGCTCCATGAAACCGTCGCCGTAACGCTGATCCACGTCGCCGCGAATGGTCCACTGGTAATTGGTGAACGGCGGCGTCTCCCAGATCACGCGCACGCGATCGGAATCCACGGCACCGGATTCCACGTCCTTCTCCCAGGCGGCAAAGTTCACCGCGCCCACCTGGTAGGCACCGGACTCCACCAGCGCCATGGTGCGACTGTGGTTCCCGGAGTAGCCGACCCGGCTGAACACGTTATCCGGCGCCTCACCGAACTGGTCCCGGATGTGGTACTCGGGAATCAGCCGCCCGGAGGTCGAGCCCTTGGAACCGAAGGTAAAGGTCATGCCACGGAGGTCTTCAGGCAGGGTGTCCCCCCGCTCCAGACCGGTTTCCCGGTTGGCGATGAAATAGGTGCGGAACTCCGCGTCTTCCTCGCCCTGGGCCAGAGCGCGGGACCCCGGCACCAGTTCGCGGGCCTGGACGCCGGAGACGGCCCCGAACCATGCCAGCTGCACCTGATTGTTGCGGAAGGCGCTCACCGCCGCGGCGTAGGACTTCACCGGCACGTAGCGCACGTCCACGTCCAGCTCCTCGGACAGGTAGTCGGCAACGATGTTGAATCGTTCCTGGAGGCGGGTTTCGTCTTCATCGGGGATGGCAGTAAACACGAACGGCTGGGCGCTGGCGCTGCCGGTGGCAAGCGCCAGCGACACGACCGTACCGTACACGATGTGCTTGAACACTCCGTAGCGCAGGAACTTGAACATGATGATCTCCACTGGAATCGGGGTTACAGGGCGCAGGTGCGAAACCCGGCAAAAATGTCATTGCGGTCCGGCGTGAAGTAGTTGCGGTGGTTGTTGTTCACCAGCCGACTACGGGTTGCCCAGGCACCGCCACGAAGCACACGCCGTCCTTCTTCAAACCACGGTTCAGAATAGTCCTTGTACAGATCCGCCTCAAACCCTGGATATGGTTTAAACAAGGAAGAGGTCCACTCCCAGACGTTGCCCAGCATCTGTCGACAGCCAAAGGCGCTATCCCCGCCCGGCAGCGCCCCGACATCCACGCAGCCCAGGCGGTGGCCGTCCATGTTCACACGCTCCGGTGACGGCGGGGTGTCACCCCAGGGGTAGAGCCGCTTGCCCGGCTCCAGACCGGAGCCGTCGGCGGTGGGAGCCCGGCTCGCCGCCACTTCCCACTCGGCTTCCGTGGGCAGACGCCGCCCCGCCCAGGCGCAGTACGCCTCGGCCTCGTAGAGGCTGACGAAACACACCGGATGATGGGGCGCCAGCGGCACCCAGCGATCGAACCAGCGCTGTTCCCAGCCGTCGCTGCCGCGCCGCCAGTACAGCGGTGCCGTCTGTTGCCGGTCCCGGCGCCATTGCCAGCCATCATCGCTCCAGAATTCCGCCCGATCGTAACCGCCATCCTCCACGAAGGCGGCAAACTCGGCGTTCGTAACGGGCGCCCGGGCGATGGCGAACGGCGCCACCTCCACGGTGTGGGGCTGTTTCTCGTTGTCGAAGCGGAAGGGCACGCTGTCGTCGGAACCCAGCTGATGGGTTCCGCCCGGGACGTGGACATCGCCCTCCAGGGGGCCATGACCGTCCACCGGCGGCGCGGTCACCCCGTCCGAGAACTCCGGCGGCGGGTATTCCAGGGTCTGCCGGGTGTAGGTAAAGGCCTCGGCGTGCATGTCCTCGTGCAGTACCGTGAGCTGATAGACATAGCTCTCCGCCTCCCCGGCCTCGCCGGTCTCCGGCAGGCGTTCCAGCATGGCGTTGCGAACGGACTCCAGGTAGTCCAGTGTTCCCTGCATGGTGGGCAGGGGCAGATCCCAGCGGTCGTCATGGGGGATGCTGCTGGAGTCGTACAGCCGCTCGGCGTCGGACTGCTGGTAGTCGGACAGCCCGTGGAGCGTGCGCAGGGCAAAGTAATCGTGGAAGAAGCCCACATGGCCGACTTCCCACAGGGGCGGATTGACGATTTTGAGATTGGGACCGAACTGGCGGTCACCGGTGAGGTCCCGGGTCAGGTCCAGGGTCCTGCGCCGGGCGTCGTCCACCATCCGGGCCAGTTCGTCGGCGGGGAGTCGCCGTGTGGGCGGGATGTCGATGGACTGTGTCATGGCAAGTCACCCTCTGCGGTCATGCGTTGATGAAAAGCGTCGAATGCGAATGACAGAACACCAGAGATCAACTGCGATGAGAATCAGCCTGGTCACGCCGGCCGGCCGCCAGTCCAGGGCCGGCAATCGCGCCACCGCGACGCGCTGGGCGCGTTTCCTGCGCCAGCTCGGCCACCGCGTGCACATCGCGGAGACCTGGGACGGCCGCAAGGCGGACCTGATGATCGCGCTGCACGCCTGGCGCAGTGCGGATTCCATCCGTCGCTTCAGCGACCAGGCCCCGGAGCGTCCGCTGATGGTCACGCTGACCGGCACGGACATCTACCGCTTCCAGCATAGCCATCCCGACCCGACCCTGGACAGCATGCGCCGGGCCCACGCCCTGGTCGGTCTGCACGACCGGGTCCACGAGGACATTCCAGCACGATTCCACGACCGGCTGCACACGGTTTTCCAGTCCGCCCGCCCCCTGCCCCGGCGTCTGCCGCCGGTGAAGTCCCGGTTCGATGTCTGTGTTGCCGGTCACCTGCGCGAGGAAAAGGACTCCCTGCGGGCCGCCTACGCCGTCCGCGATCTGCCGCCGGACTCCCGCCTGCGGGTCATCCACGTGGGCAAGCCGCACAACGCCGAATGGGAACAGGCCGCCGTCGCTGAGAACCGCGACAACCCCCGCTTCCGCTGGCGCGGCGAGGTGCCCCAGGGCGAGGTCCGGCGGCTCATGGCCCGCGCCCGCCTGATGGTGATGAGCTCGGTGATGGAAGGTGGCGCCAACGTGGTCTCCGAGGCCTGCGTTGCCGGGCTGCCGGTGATCGGGTCGGACATCCCCGGCAACCGCGGGCTGCTGGGCGACGACTACCCCGGCTACTACCCCGCCAGGGACACGGCGGCCCTGCGCGCGCTGCTGCTGCGGGCCGAACGCGAGCCGGCGTTTCTGGAGGACCTGCGCGCCCGCTGCGAGGCCCGGGCGCACCTGTTCCGTCCGGAGGCGGAGCGCGACGGGCTGGCGCGGGTAATCCGGCACCTCACCCCTTCAGCGTAATCGGCTCCAGCGCCTCGCCCTGGGGCAGAACGCGCCCCACCACGGCGGTGTGCGGGTAACCCAGTTCCCGCAGGGCCTGGACACACGCCTCGGCACGGTCGGCGGGAACACTGGCCATCAGCCCGCCCGCCGTCTGCGGATCGAAGATCAGCGGATAGCGCGGGTGGTCCACCACCTCGGACTGATTGCGGATGGCCCGGCGCAGTCGCACGTTGGCCGGCTGCAGGGAACTCAGAACCCCCGCGGCCACCGTTTCCTCGGCGCCGTCGAGCACGGGCAGTGCTGAGAGATCCACTTCGGCATCCACCTCCGACGGGCGGGTCATCTCCACCAGGTGTCCCAGCACGCCGAAGCCGGTGATATCCGTACACGCCGTGGCACCGTGGG
Organism: Aquisalimonas sp.; assembly: GCA_007127625.1. Taxonomy (GTDB): domain Bacteria; phylum Pseudomonadota; class Gammaproteobacteria; order Nitrococcales; family Aquisalimonadaceae; genus Aquisalimonas. Next base: position 3,891 of record SKYZ01000170.1, read on the forward strand.
CGTGCAGGCAATCCGCCCCCTGACGGTTGGACTGGCACATGGAGGTGAGTGCGGCATCGATCCAGCGCCCCC
>SKYZ01000054.1 GCA_007127625.1 Aquisalimonas sp.
CGCGGTCTGCCGGACCTGGCAGAGCAGTCGGTGGTGATCTGCAACGAGGCGCACCGCTTCCTGGTGGCGGAACAGCTCCGCGGCACGCATCTCCCGGCAGCGGCCATCCTGCTGGAGCCGGTGGGGCGCAACACGGCGCCCGCCGTGTGCGCCGGCGCCCTGCACGCCCTGGTCGGGGATCCGGATGCGCTGCTGCTGGTCATGCCGGCGGATCACCAGATCGCCGACCCCGCCGCCTTCCGCGAGGCCATCGGCGCCGGTCGCGGGGCGGCGGAGCGGGGTGCGCTGGTGACTTTCGGAATCCGGCCGGCCTATGCGGAGACCGGCTACGGCTACATTCGAGCGCGCCTGAACGGCGGCGGGGTCAGCGGTGAGCCCGTGCCCGTCGCCGAGTTCGTGGAAAAGCCCGATGCCGCCACCGCCCGGCAGTACGTGGAGTCCGGCGACTACCTCTGGAACAGTGGCCTGTTCCTGTTCCGTGCCGATCGTTATATCCAGGAGCTGGAGCGGTTCGAGCCGGATATGGTGGCCGCTTGCCGCGAAGCGCTGGACAGCGCCGGCCGTGATCTGGACTTCATCCGCCTGGACCCGGAGGCATTCGCCCGGTGTCGTTCCGATTCCATCGACTACGCGGTCATGGAGCGCACCGATGACGCCATGGTGGTGCCCATGGATCCGGGCTGGAGCGACCTCGGTTCCTGGGCGGCGCTGCAGGCGGTCAGTCCGGTGGATGGCGACGGCAATGTGGCCATCGGGGATGTGCTCTCCCAGGGCACCAGCAACAGCTACATCCGCTCAGAGCATCGGCTGGTGGCGGCGGTGGGGATGGAGAACGCCGTGATCGTCGAGACAGCCGATGCGGTGCTGGTGGCCGACCGGGAACACGTGCAGGACGTGAAGAAGGTCGTGGAGCGCCTGCGCGCCGACGGTCGGCCGGAACCGTTGACCCACAGCCGTGTGGTCCGCCCCTGGGGCTCCTACGAGAGCATTGCCAGCGGCGAGCGCTTCCAGGTCAAGCGGATCATCGTCACCCCGGGGGCCAGCCTGTCCCTGCAGATGCACCACCACCGCGCCGAGCACTGGGTGGTGGTGCGCGGCACCGCGCGTATCACCCGGGACGGCGAGGAGTTCCTGCTGGGCGAGGACCAGTCCACGTACATCCCCCTGGGGGTGCAGCACCGCCTGGACAATCCCGGGAAGATCCCGCTGGAGCTCATTGAAGTGCAGACCGGCAGCTATCTGGGTGAGGACGACATCGTGCGCTTCGAGGATGTCTACGGGCGGGGGTGAGAGCGGGTGGCGGCCCGGCACGGCGGACCTGAAGGTCCGCCCTACACCTGACCCGGGCGGGCATTAACCCGCGTAGGGTGCATCTTGATGCACCTTCTCCCAACATGCCGCCCCGAGGCGGTTCGCCGAAAGCCATTTGCGGTGCATCAAGATGCACCCTACGTGGGCTGTGAGAGCGGCTTCAGCCGCGATGGCGGAGGGTTCTCCGCCAGATGCTCCTGGAAATTGCGGCTGAAGCACGTAGGGCGGATCTTCAGATCCGCCGTAACCCTACGCCAGCCGCTTGTACTTGATCCGGTGTGGGGTGTGGTCGTCGCCCAGGCGCTTCTTCCGGTCGGCCTCGTAGTCCTGGTAGTTGCCTTCCACGAAGGCCACCTGGCTCTCGCCCTCGAAGGCGAGGATGTGGGTGCTGACACGGTCCAGGAACCAGCGGTCGTGGGAGATCACCACGGCACAGCCGGGGAAAGTGAGTAGCGCCTCTTCCAGGGCCCGCAGGGTTTCCACGTCCAGGTCGTTGGTGGGCTCATCAAGGAGCAGCAGGTTGCCGCCGCTCTGCAGCAGCTTGGCCAGGTGCACGCGGTTGCGCTCACCGCCGGAGAGCTCTCCGATGTGCTTCTGCTGCTCGCTGCCCTTGAAGTTGAACTTGCCCACGTAGGCGCGTGACTGCACCTCGTAGCTGCCCACCTGGATGATGTCCTGGCCGCCGGAAATCTCTTCCCAGACGGTCTTGCTGTCGTCCAGGCTGTCGCGGCTCTGGTCCACGTAGGCGAGTTCCACGGTGTCGCCGACGCGGATCTCGCCGGAGTCCGGCTGTTCCTGCCCGGTGATCATGCGGAACAGGGTGGTCTTGCCGGCGCCGTTGGGGCCGATGACACCGACGATGCCGCCCGGCGGCAGGTTGAAGGTCAGGTCCTCGTACAGCAGTTCGTTGCCGAAGGCCTTGCTGACGCCGTCGAACTCGATGACCTTGTCGCCCAGGCGCGGGCCCGGCGGAATGTAGAGCTCCTGGGTCTCGTTGCGCTTCTGGAATTCCTTGGACTGCAGTTCATCGAAGCGGGCCAGGCGTGCCTTGCTCTTGGCCTGGCGCCCCTTGGGGTTGGTGCGCACCCACTCCAGCTCGGCCTTGACCGCGCGTTGGTGGGCCTGCTCCTGTTTCTTCTCCTGTTCCAGGCGCTTTTCCTTCTGCTCCAGCCAGGAGGAGTAGTTGCCCTGCCAGGGGATCCCGCGGCCACGGTCCAGTTCCAGGATCCAGCCGGCGACGTTGTCCAGGAAGTAGCGGTCGTGGGTGACGGCCACCACGGTACCCGGGAACTCGGCCAGGAAGCGCTCGAGCCAGGCCACGGATTCGGCATCCAGGTGGTTGGTGGGCTCGTCCAGCAGCAGCATGTCGGGGCCGGAGAGCAGCAGGCGGCACAGCGCCACGCGGCGTTTTTCACCACCGGAGATGGTGTTGACGTCGGCATCCCAGGGCGGCAGGCGCAGGGCGTCGGCCGCCTGTTCCAGCTGGCGTTCCAGATCCCAGGCGCCGGCGGCGTCGATCTTGTCCTGGAGCTTGCCCTGTTTCTCCATCAGGGCTTCGAAGTCGGCGTCCGGGTCGGCCATTTCGGCGGAGACGGCGTTGAAGTCGTGCAGCAGCGCCTTGATCTCGGCGACGCCTTCCTCGACGTTGCCGCGCACGTCCTTGTCCGGGTCGAGCTGCGGTTCCTGGGGCAGATAGCCGATGTTGATGCCGGGCATGGGCCGCGCTTCGCCCTCGTACTCCTTTTCGACGCCGGCCATGATCTTCAGCAGCGTGGACTTGCCCGAACCGTTGAGGCCCAGTACGCCGATCTTGGCGCCGGGGAAGAAGGACAGGGAGATGTCCTTGAGGATCTCGCGCTTGGGCGGGACGACCTTGCCCACCCGGTTCATCGTGTAAATGTACTGCGCCATGGGTCAGTTGAACCTGCTGTTCTTGGAAATGATGCGACATTCTACCTGTCGCGTTGGTGCTGGCCAGTCCTTTGATTCGGTGTTCTTGTTTGCGGTGGGGCGGGGAGGCCTCTCGAAGCTCCGGAGCCTTACCAGGCCATCCCCCCAGGGAGTCCACCACAGGACACCAACTCCACTGAAAGACCCTAACCCTTACCCCGCGTCCGCGTCTTTCCCTTGCGTCCGCTCTTCTCCAGGAACTGATAAACGGAGGCGGCGATATCCTTGTTGGTGGCCTTCTCGATGCCCTGCAGGCCGGGGGATGAGTTGACTTCCAGCACCACCGGCCCGTGGTTGGAGCGCATGATGTCCACACCGGATGTGTTGAGGCCCATGATGCGCGCGGCCCGCACTGCCGTGGAGCGCTCCTCCGGGGTGATGCGGATGGCGCGCACGCTGCCGCCCCGGTGTACGTTGGAGCGGAACTCGCCATCCTTCGCCTGACGAATCATCGAGCCCACCACCTTGTCGCCGACCACGAAGCAACGGATGTCCGCACCGTTGGCTTCGCGGATGTACTCCTGGGTGAGAAAGTAGGCGTTCAGTCCGCGGAAGGCGTCGATCACGCTCTCCGCCGCCTTGTTCGTCTCCGCCAGCACCACCCCGCGACCCTGAGTGCCCTCCAGCAGCTTCACAACCAGCGGTGCACCGCCCACCAGGTTGATCAGGTCCTGGTTGTCGTCCGGCGAGTAGCC
>SKYZ01000346.1 GCA_007127625.1 Aquisalimonas sp.
TGATGGACTGGGCGATTCGGGAGGCGGGTTGCGATCTGGCCTTTCTCTGCAACGGCAGCGGTGACGGGGTCACACGGCTGCTGCGGGACGAGGCAATGGTGGCGGGGCTGCACGTCATCGATCAGGCGACCGGCCACTACAACGACCCGTCACACCTGGGACTGTCGGGAATGCGGGATCTGGTGATCATTCACTGGGCACACCGCACCCAGGGGCTTTTGGTCCAGCCCGGCAATCCCCACGGGATTCGCGATCTCACGGACCTGGCCGCACGCCGTGTGCGGGTTGCGCACCGTCAACGGGAAGCGGGGGCGGATGCACTGTTCCGCTCGTTGCTGGAGCGCCACCGGATTAACACGGAGCAACTGCACTTTTCGCCGTATGCGTCGCTGAGCGAGGACGACCTGGCGCTCTCCATCCGGGAAGGCGAGGCGGACACCGGCCTGGCGGTGGAAGCGGCGGCACGCCGGCATGGGCTCGATTTCATTCCCTTACACCAGGAACGCTTCGACCTGGCAATGCGCCGTCGCGTGTACTTCGAGCCTCCAGTACAGCGGCTGCTGCACTTCGCCCGTGGAGAGCGCCTCCAGGGACGCGCGGCGGCCATGGGTGGGTATGACGTCTCACGGCTGGGCGAGGTCAGCTTCAACGCTTGAGCGCGAGCGCTCGTCCCTGCGATCCAGCAGCCGGTACCAGGTGGTCAGCGCCGCAATGGCCGGACGTCGGAGTGCATGCAACCGCAGGGGGCGCACCGGAGTGACCGGAAAATCGAGGTCCCGCGCGGGCGTGCCGGCGACCAGATCCGCAAGGATGCGACCCAGAGTCACGGCCATGGCCACACCACGCCCGTTGTATCCCATGGCGGCGTAGGCGTCGTTTCCCAGCGCATGGAGGTGCGGCAGGTGGTCAGCGGTCATGGCAACCCGTCCGGCCCAGGTGGTTTCCAGCGGGATGCCGGCGACATCGGGAAACAGGCGGCACGCCTCACGGTTCAAGGCGTCGGTGTCCCCCGGACCCACGCGGTCGCGAAACGGACCGCGTCCACCCATGAGCAGGCGACCCTCGTCATCAAGGCGGAAGTAGCGCATCAGGCGGCGGGTATCGGAGACCACATGCCCCTGGGGCAGTATCCGCTCCCGCAACTCCGGCGGCAGGGGTGCCGTCGCGATCTGCTGGCTGAACACCGGCACCACGCTGCGGCGAAGCGACGGCCAGAGGCCATCCGTGTACCCGTTGGTGGCGAACAGCAGGCGCTGCGCGCGCACGCGTCCGCCCGGTGTCTCTGCCCGCCAGTGTCCGCCCTCCCGATGCACCCGGGCAACAGGCGCACGACCGTGAATCACCGCCCCCGCCCCGGCCGCTGCCTGTGCCAGACCACGGGCGAGCGCCAGCGGGTGGACCGAACCGCCCCGCGGATCCAGCCAACCGCCGACGTACACACCCGGTGCGCAGCCAAGCAGATCGCGAACCTCGTCCCCATCCAGCACACGGGCATCAACGCCGCGCCGGCGCCATTGGTCCGCCCGCTGGCGCACCGCCGCCATCGCCCGGGAACAGTGCGCCGGCTGCAGCCAGCCGCTCTGCCTGGCCTGGCACGCGATACCGTGGCGGGACAGCAGTTCGAAAAGGTCGTCGGCGGCGGCACCAACGGTGCGCACCACCCGTGGCCCCCACTCGGGGCCGAAATGCGCTTCCAATGCATCCGGATCGGCCTTGAGGCCCGGTATCACCTGCCCGCCGTTGCGCCCGGAGGCGCCCCACCCGGGGTCGGCAGCTTCCAGCACGGTTACCGACTGCCCCTGTTCCGCCAGATGCAGCGCGGCCGAGAGGCCGGTGAAACCGCCACCCACCACCACCGTGCCGGTCTCGATATCACCCTGGGGCTGTGGCCACATCGGCGGCGAACCGGCTGTGCGCACCCATGCGGAATCAGGCCACGCTGTATCGCCCTGCTCAGCAACACCCGCCATACACTCTCCCCGCTTGCGGGCGGCCCGGCCGCCGTCTTCACCGTCGTTTACCTTGCCAAGAGTGCCTGAACGAAGCCCCTTTGCGGTAGAGGAAACGCGATTGCCACGGCGACGCTCCCGCAACTGCTGGAGCAGGCTTCGCCGACCCCGGAAGGGAGCTGGTATAGTCCTGCCCGTGTAACGGTGCGCCTGCAGCTGCCACAGCGCCGGACGCGGCACCGCTCAACCAGGCAACGGGGAAAACACCGCATGACCGACAAGCACATCACCAAGACGGAGATCCTGAACAACGTCTATACCGCGGACGACCACGAGCAGCTCATGGATGCCTACAAGGCGTGGGCCGACGAATACGACACAGATCTGGTGGACCGGTTCGGCTACGTGGCCCACATCACCAGTGCCAAGGCGCTGGATCAAGCGCTCGGCGGCCGCCACGACGCCGCCATCCTGGACGCCGGCAGCGGCACTGGCCTCGTGGGGGAGGAGCTGGCGAAGCTCGGCTACCGCACCATGGACGCCCTGGACTACTCCCAGGACATGCTCGACCAGGCGCAGGCCAAAGGGATCTACCGTGCCCTGCTGCAGGCGGACATGACCCGGCCACTGCCCCTGGACGACAACACCTACGATGCCGTGGTGTGTACCGGCACCTTCACCTACGGCCACATCACCGGAGACGCCTTCGCCGAGCTGATCCGCGTCACCCGCCCGGGCGGGGTGATCGTGTTCACCGTGCGGGAAGGTGCCTACGAGGAGTACGGCTACAGGGAGAAGATGCTGGAACTGGAGACCCGCGGCGCTTGGGAGCTGGTGAGCTTCTACGACACGCCCTACCAGATCGAGGAAGGCAACACCTGCAAGATGTGCACGTACCGCGTGCCTGACGCGCACCGGTAATCCGGACACCGCGGGCCCGTCTCACTCGGGCAGCAACCGGAACGTGCCGTAGCGGCCCTCGGCGGACTGGCCGGTGTCATCGCAGCTGGCAATGACGGCGATGGCATCCACGGAACCCACGTCGCGATCGTGGTATTCCCGGAAGTCATCGCGCAGGTTGCGCCGTTCGGTATGCCAGACCCCGCCGTCCTCCGGCACCCCCGAGCGCAGGGCGACGTTGTGCGCCACATGTTGGTAGGGATTGGGCCAGTCACTGCCCTGTGGCTGCTCGCTGGCCCAGACATAGTTCAGCGCACGGGTGCGCCAGCGCAGGACGGTGTGGCGATCCACCACGAACACCCGCAGGGCGTAGTCGTCTCCCTCCTCTTCGGTTTCATCGATGTCGCTGAAACCGTCGTCCAGGCGCCACGACCATTCCAGAACGGGAGTTTCGGCAAGGTCGATCTCCCGCTCCAGGAAGTAGCCGGAGGCGGCACCGCCATCGCAGCGCACCCGCAGGACCGTCTCCCCGTCGTGCTCCACCAGCGTGAAATCACTCTCGCCAACGTACGTGCGTTGGTCCCACGCCAGGATCTCCGCCGGCGGGAACACCGTTTCCGCCCGGGCCGTCACTGCCACTGCCAGCGCCGCCGCCAGAATGCCCCATTGCCTGCCCTGCATACCGCCCCCGTTTGCGACTCGATCGTGGTCGCAGCGTACCGGGGGGCGACCCGGGGGCGCCTTGCCCTGGATCAATTCGAGCGGGGCCGTCGGGCCTCCTCCAGTTCTCCCAGCAGGACGTCGGGCGGCGGTTCATCCAGGAGGGTGGCGAACGCCTGGTGCATCTGCCCGGCCACGCGCTCCAGCGGACCGTGGCAGCGGGCCACTGCAGTCTCCAGGGTATGGCAATCGTACGCCTGGGGCTGGCGCGCCAGGGCCATCACCTCCCAGGCATCCACCCAGAGCCGGTCGCCGGCAAAGCCACTCGGCCGATTTCCGGCCGTGAATCGGATTGGCGGGCAGCCTTTTCACGTGAGATAAAGATGGTCATGGATGTCCTGTACTCGGGATCTACGTGGACGGGGCGCTCGAGATGTCGGAACA
>SKYZ01000385.1 GCA_007127625.1 Aquisalimonas sp.
CGATACAGCCGTTGTCCACGAACGCCGCCATGCCACGCTTCTGCTGGTCCGTCATGGCCTGCATGTCGCCCCGCAGGTAACGATCGAAGGGCGAATTGGGCGTGTTCAGGGTGCGCTGGAAACTGGCCAGGGCGTGGGCTACGTTGTCCGCATTGATGGGATCATCGTCGTCCGGGAACGCCTCACCGAAGGTTTCGTGATATTCGTCGAACCCGTCCAGACGCTCCAGCGCCTCGTCCAGATCCATGGCCATTTCCACGTCCGCCTCGATGGGACCGAGCGCCTGGCCTTCCAGATCCGGCTCGCGGCCGTCCCAGAACTGCGAATCCAGGAAACCGGAGTTGAGAACGGTCGGCGTGTTACGGTCACCCACCTGCCCCTCGTGGCCCACCGACTGCGGGATGCGGTCCGCCCAGCCGAGCGCCGGGTTGTGGCAGGTGGCACAGCTGATCACGCCGCTGGAGGAAATGCGCGGCTCGAAGAACAGCATCTTGCCGAGCTCGATCTTCTCCTTGGTCAGCGAGTTGTCTGCCGGAATGGGCGGCAATGCCGGCAGCGGTTCGAACCGGTCCCGGTACTCGCCGTAGCCGTCGTCGGCAACGGCCTGCCCGGCCATGCCCAGTGTGGTGGTGCCCGCGAGGACCAGCGCGCTGGCCAGGAAGCCTGTACGTCTTGTCGAGCGCATTGGTGTGCCCTCCTTTCTTGCCTGATGGCGTTTGCTTTCTAAACCGGTCTGTATTGAGTCTAAAAATACCGCTCCGGAGGAAGGCTGTAAAAAAGTACTTTTGCTGCTTGTTCCAGGCCTCCACTCCGGAAAATAAGATGCATTTTATCTGCTTATTTTCGGTTTTCTTTTTGCTTGGCATCATGAAAAAGCTCCATGATCATGGAGCCCGACTCCCGGACCGGAGCCCGTCATGCGACCGTTTCGCTACCCCAAGCCGCAGCCCTCCGAGATCACGCCCCGGCACCTCTTCGAGCGCCGCCGTGAATTCCTGCGTCAGTCCGCCAGCGGTCTGGCCCTGGCGGCGGCGCCGGCACTCTGGAGTACCGGGGCCTGGTCCTGGACCGGCCGGCTCGGGGATGCGGAATCCACCGAATTCACCACCGACGGCGACAAGACGCCGAAAGAAGCCATCAAGACCTACAACAATTTCTTCGAATTCGGTACCGGCAAGGACGATCCCCAGAAGAACGCACACAAGTTGCAGACGGACCCCTGGTCGCTGAAGATCAGTGGCGAAGTGGAAAAATCAGGAACATTCGACCTGGAAGACATTCTCAAGCACCAGACCTTCGAGGAGCGCATCTACCGACTGCGGTGTGTTGAGGCCTGGTCCATGGTGATCCCCTGGGTGGGATTCCCGCTGGGCGAACTCCTCAGGCTCCACGAACCCACCTCCCGGGCAAAGTACGTGGTGTTCGAGACGCTTCACGATCCAGAGCAGATGCCGGCACAACGCCGCGACATCCTGGACTGGCCCTACAGGGAAGGCCTGCGCATGGACGAGGCGATGCACCCGCTGACCATCCTGGCAGTGGGCCTGTACGGCGACGTGCTGCCCAACCAGAACGGCGCCCCGATCCGCCTGGTGGTGCCGTGGAAGTACGGCTACAAGAGCATCAAGTCCATCGTCCGCATTCACCTCCAGGAAGAGCGCCCGGTCTCCACCTGGGAGGCGGAACGGCCCAACGAGTACGGCTTCTACGCCATCGTCAATCCGGAGGTCCGCCATCCCCGCTGGCATCAGGCCACGGAGCGCCGCATCGGTGAGGACGGCCGCCGACGCACGGAGAAGTTCAACGGGTACGGCGAGCACGTGGCCCATCTCTACGAAGGCATGGACCTGCGTGAATACCGCTGAGCGCTGCCCGCTCCTGTTCGACCCGCACCGGAGCAACCATGGCTGACACCGAAACCGCCCGCGGCCTGCAATGGGGTCGCATTGCCCTGGCGCTGAAAGTCGTCGTCGGCATTGCCTGCGCGGCGCCGCTGGCGTGGCTGTACCGGGCCTGGCAGGCCGGCGAACTGGGTTTCCATCCGGCCGAGGCGGTGGTGCATTTCCTCGGGCGATTCGGCTTGGGCCTGCTCCTGCTGACGCTGATCCTGGGTACGCTGGCCCACGTCTTCCGCGCGCCGAAACTGCTGACGCTGCACCCGCTGCTGGGCATTGCCGCATTCGTGTACCTGACCCTGCATGCCGCGTCCTGGGCGGGGCTGGACATGGTCTGGCAATGGGAGTTCATTGCCATGGAGATGGCCGACCTGCGCTATCTCCAGGTGGGTCTGATCAGTCTGGTCCTGCTGATTCCGCTGTCATTGACCTCCGGGCGGGGCCTGAGCCAGCAATGGGGGTCGAGCCTGTGGCACTGGCTGCACCGCCTGGGATACGTGGCGGTGGCAGCCGGTCTGCTGCACCTGTGGATCATCACCCGCGCGGACTATGCCCTGCCGGTAATCTACATGGGCGGGTTCGCGGCGATGATCATGCTGCGGCTGCTGCCACCTGCCTGGAATGCCTGGCGCAACCAGTCATGACGGACATGTACACGCCCGGTACTGCCGCTTAGTGCCCGGCGACATGGCGACGCACCCGCACGGGAAGACCGCGGCCGTCCATGCCGACAAGCGCCGCCAGGCGCTCTGGCTGGGCCAGCATGTCTTCCAGCGTGTACCGGTCCAGCGCCAGGAAGAAGGCGTCCATGGCCTCATCCATGGCGTCCTGCAACGGGCACTCGGAGGATAGCGGGCAGTTGTCGTCGCGGCAGTCCAGCATGCGCTCGTGAGACTCCGTGACCCGGGCGACGGCGCCCAGACGCACCTCCCCCGGCGGCAGCCTCAGGCAGACGCCGCCGAATTTCCCCCGCACCGAATGCACGTACCCACTCTGGACGAGTTTCTGGATCACCTTCATGAGATGATTCCTGGAGATGCCGTAATCCGTGGCAATGTTGCCAATGGTGGCCAGCTGTTCCTTCTCCAGCAGTCCCAGATAGATCAGGGCGCGGAAGGCGTAATCGGTATGTCGTGTAAGGCGCATGGGGCAGTGCGCTCCGCCGGCCCGGAACCCGGGGCCGGACTCCATGAAGTGTGCCTCCAGACTACCCATTTCGAGTGATGACCCGTTGATCCAGATCAACAAGTCGTCGCCAGGTGAACCCGACGTGGATACCATGGGCTGCCCCTGACACCAACCAGTGTCGTGTCCCGGGAGACACGACCGGAACGGGATACACCATGAAAATCGGCATTATCGGCACGGGCCGGGTGGGCTCGCTGCTTGCTTACACGCTGGTCCATCGCGGCATCGGTGACGAACTGGTGCTCTACAACCGCAACCGGGCGGTGGCCGCAGGCGAGGCCCTGGACCTGGAGCACGCCCTGGCATTCACCCAGCGCCGCATGGCAGTCAGTGCCGGCGATGTGGATGCCTTTGCAGATGCCGACGTGATCGCGCTGTGCGCCTCACGGCCGCTGCCCACCGGGGCCGCGGACCGCCGCCTGCTGGGACCGGAGAACGTCGACCTGTGCGGCGAACTCCTGCCGCAGTTCGCCCGGGTTGCACCACAGGCATCGCTGGTCATCCTTTCCAACCCCGTGGACGTGCTCACCCACTTCGCCGTGGACCACACCGGTTTTCCGCCCGAGCGCGTGCTGGGCTGCGGCACCCTGGTGGACTCCGCCCGCTTTCGCGCCATGCTCTCCCGCGAGGTGGGGATCAACCCGTTCGACCTGCGCGCCTACGTCATGGGTGAACACGGGCCGGCACAGTTCCCGGTGATGAGTTCGGCCCAGGCCGGTGGCGAACGGCTGGAGGATACACCGGCGCGTCAGGCCATGTTCCGCGACGTGGTCAATGCCGGGTACGCCATCCTCAAGAACAAGGGCTACACCAGCCATGCGGTGGCCATGGCAGCGTCATTGATCATTGAGGCCATCGCCTATGACACC
>SKYZ01000428.1 GCA_007127625.1 Aquisalimonas sp.
GCCAAAGGGTGTGCTACCTTCGGTAACAAAAGAAGAATAACTATCTGTCCGGAGGAGAACCGCGATGGCTCAGTTTCAGGAAACGAGCGCGGCCGGCCTGAGTGTTCTGCTGTTCCTGTTGGGCCTGCTGTTGCTGGTATCCCCCTTGACCACCTGGTGGATGAGCGTGGGGGCACCCTGGTACACGGCATGGGTGCTGTGGGCTCTGCTGATCGGCCTCACGGCAGCACTGGCCCGGCGTTTCAGCCACCATGACGCTTGATCTCGGATTCCTGTCGGCGGTTGCCGTCGGCTACCTGCTGCTGTTGTTCCTGATTGCATACATCACCGACCGGCAGTGGCTGCCGGTATGGCTGACCCGCAATCCACTGGTGTATGTGCTGTCCTTGGGCGTCTACGCCACCACCTGGAGCTATTACGGCAGCGTCGGCTTTGCCCAGGATCAGGGGATCAACTACCTGACCATCTATCTCGGCGTGACCCTGGCGTTCGTGCTTACGCCGGTCCTGCTGATGCCCATCCTGCGGCTCACCCGCACCTATCAGCTTACCTCGGTGGCGGACCTGTTCGCCTTCCGCTTCAACAGCCAGCCTGTGGGCGTGGCCGTCACGGTGCTGATGCTCGCCGGGGTGCTGCCCTACATTGCGCTGCAGATCCGCGCCGTTGCGGAATCCACCCAGGTTCTGACCCGGGAGTCTTCCCCGGACGTGCTGGCATTCTGGTTCGTGGTGCTGGTGACGGTGTTCACCATGATCTTCGGCGCCCGCCATGTCTCGCCCCGGGAGCACCACGACGGACTGGTGGCCGCCATCGCCTTCGAGTCGCTGATGAAGCTGGTCGCCCTGCTGCTGGTGGCAGGGGTTGCCATCACCATGGCCTTCGGCGGCCTTGGCGGAATGCAGGAGTGGCTCGCTGCGAACCCCGAACAGCTGGACGCGTTCTACGAACCCGCCCGCGAAGGCCCCTGGGCAAGCCTGCTGATTCTGGCCTTCGCCGCCGCATTCCTGCTGCCGCGTCAGTTCCACATGCTGTTCGCCGAGAACCAGAGCCCCGGCCACCTGAATGTGGCCAGCTGGGCATTTCCGCTCTTCCTGCTGGTGCTGACACTGGTCATCCCGCCCATCCTCTGGGCCGGGCAGGTCCTGCAGCCGGGCACAACGGCGGACTACTACATCCTCGGCATTTCCATGGCCAGCGGCAGCCCGGCCCTGGCATTGCTGGCCTATCTGGGGGGCATCTCCGCAGCCAGCGCCATGATCGTGGTCAGCACCCTGGCCATCTCGGCGATGACCCTGAACCACCTGGTGCTGCCCCTGGCCGGACCGCAACCTCACCGGGACCTCTACGGTGCCCTGCGCTGGGCGCGGCGCAGCGTCATGGTGGCGGTGATCGCCGCCGGCTACGGGTGCTATCTCGTTCTCGAGCCCACCGCTGGCCTGGTGGGCTGGGGGCTGATTTCCTTCCTCGCCATGGCGCAGCTGCTACCGGGCATCATCGGGCTGCTGTTCTGGCCCCGCGCCACCAGTCACGGTTTCCTCGCCGGCCTGATCGGCGGCTCTTCGGTGTGGCTGTTCACCGTCATGCTGCCGCCGGTCACCGGCGACAGCACCCTGGCCTGGATGGGGCTCGCTTCGCCCGGGGACAGCGCGCTGGCGCATCAGTCCGCCACGTTCTGGTCCCTGAGCCTCAATGCACTGCTGTTCGTGGTGGTCTCGCTGCTGACACGGCCGGACGAACGGGAACGGGAGGCGGCCGCCGCCTGCCGGGATCTCAACCCCTCGCTGCCGGTGGGCGATCTGCGGGCCCGCTCGCCCAAGCAGTTCGTCAAGCGACTGGCGACGGTCATGGGCAAGACCGCAGCGCGCAAGGAGGTGGAGAAAGCGGTCCGCGAACTGGGGCTGCACTGGGAGGAGTCGCGCCCCAATCACCTCCACGGCCTGCGCGCCCAGATCGAGCGCAATATCTCGGGCATGATGGGGCCGGTGCTGGCGCGCATGATCGTTGACGAACAGCTGCAGATGGATACCGAGAGCCGGACGGCCCTGGCCCAGAATGTGCGCCTGATCGAGGACCGACTGGAGACCTCGCGCACCCGACTGCGCGGGCTCGCGGCGGAGCTGGACCGTCTGCGGCGTTACCACCGACAGGTCATCGAGGACCTGCCACTGGGGGTCTGTGCAGTTGCCCAGGGCGGTCGACTGGTGCGCTGGAACCCTGCCATTGCCCAGCTCACCGGCATTCCCATGGCGGATGTCATCGGCCGCCGCATGGATGAACTCCCGGGCCCCTGGGGGCCGCTACTGGGCGAGTTCCTGGCCTCCGACGCCGATCACTGGCATCGCCAGGAGATCCATGCGGACGGGCTGCCGCGACGCTACAGTCTGCACAAGGCCACCATCGAGGACCCGGGACTGACCAGTCGCAGCGACGACACCGTGGTGCTGGTGGAGGACCTGACCGACATCTCGGTGCTGGAGCAGGAACTCGCCCACAGCGAACGACTGGCCTCCATCGGCCGCCTGGCCGCCGGTGTCGCCCACGAGATCGGCAACCCGGTCACCGGCATTTCCTGCCTGGCCCAGGAACTGCGAGACGAAGAAACGGATCCGGAGCGCAGCCAGGCCATCGCCGAGGAAATTCTCAATCAGGCCCAGCGCATCGACAACATCGTGCAGAGCCTGGTCCGCTATGCCCACGGGGGCGTCGGCAGCCAGCATCCTCCGGAAACGATCCATCTCCGCGCGACGGTGGACGAGGCCATGCGCCTGACAACGCTGAGCCGCCGGGCCCGGTTCGTGCGCTTCGACAATGAACTGGACGATCAGCTCGCCATCACCGGCGATCCCCAGCAACTGGTCCAGGTATTCGTGAATCTGTTCAGCAACGCCGCCGATGCCTGCGCCGACCACGCCGACGAGGCCGCCATTCGCATCACCGGCGAGGGCAGTGCCGGCGGCTGGATCACCGTCCGCGTATCGGATAACGGCAGCGGCATTCCGGACGAGGTGCTGCACCAGGTTCTGGAACCCTTCGTCACCACCAAGCGGCCGGGCCACGGCACCGGCCTCGGCCTGCCGCTGGTCTACAACATCGTCCGCGAACACGGCGGCGAGGTCACCATCGCCAGCGACAGCACGGGGACCTGCGTGACCCTGAGACTGCGTGGGGCGGAGACGGATGCCGACGACGGCCCTGCACTCCGCGAACACGTGGGATAACAATGACACGGGAGGTGAAGCACCAACATGGCATACATACTCATTCTGGAAGATGAAAAGGTGATCCGGCAGAGCCTGCGGCGGCTGCTGGAGAAGCGGAACCACTCCGTGTCCGAGGCGGACTCCGTGGAAGGGGCGGCCCGGGAACACGATCTCACCGACTTCGATCTCATCATTGCCGATCTCCGCCTCCCCGGAGCCGCGGGCACCGAGATCCTGGACAAAGCCCCGGGCGTGCCCACCATCATCATGACCAGCTATGCCAGCGTGCGCTCCGCCGTGGAGGCCATGAAACGAGGCGCCCTGGACTACATCGCCAAGCCCTTCGACAACGACGAACTCATCCTCACCGTCGAGCGTGCGCTCAAGGAGCGTCGCATGCAGCGCCAGAACGCGGCCCTCAAGGCCGACCTGGACCGCGACTACCCGGTCTCCGGCATCATTGGCAACTGCAAGGCCATGCGCGACGTCTTCGACCGCATTACCCGTGTCGCCGCCACCAACACCACCGTCCTGGTGCTGGGCGAATCCGGCACCGGCAAGGAGCTGGTGGCGCGGGCCGTCCACGAGCAGAGCCCACGTCAGGACGGCCCCATGATCACCGTGAACTGCGCAGCCATCCCGGACACCCTGATCGAGGCGGAGCTGTTCGGCCACGAGAAGGGCGCCTTCACCGGCGCCGTTGGCGCGCGGGAGGGCCTGGTGGAGTCCGCTGACGGTGGCACCCTGTTCCTGGACGAGATCGGCGAGTTGCCGCTGGCCGCCCAGGCGCGGCTGCTGCGGGTGCTGCAGGAAGGCGAGATCCGCCGCGTGGGCTCGTCACAACCCCGCCACGTGGATGTAAGGCTGATTGCCGCCACCCACCGGGATCTGGGTCGCATGGTCAACGAAGGCGGCTTCCGCGAGGATCTGTACTTCCGCATCAACGTCATGGAGATTCGCCTGCCGCCGCTGCGGGAGCGCACCGACGACCTTCCGGCCCTGGCGCGACATCTTCTGGAGCGCACCTACAAGCGGCTGAAGAGCCCGCCCATGCGCTTCAGCCACGAAGCGGTGGAGTGCATCCAGCGTTACAGCTGGCCGGGCAACGTGCGGGAACTGGAGAACGCCATCGAACGGGCCGTCATTCTCAGCGACAGCACGGTCATCACGCCGGATCTACTCGGCATCCGGCCCGATGCCGACCCGGGACCGAACCTGGAAACACCGGGACTCTCCCTGGAGGACTACTTCCGTCAGTTCGTGCTGGCCAACCAGGACCACTGTACGGAAACTGAACTGGCACGCCGCCTTGGAATCAGCCGCAAGGCCCTCTGGGAGAAGCGTCAGCGCCTGGGCATCCCGCGCAAGGCCCGGGCCGAGGAGGCATGACCCCGGCACTGGTAACACTTGTCCCGGGGAGCGTTACCCAAGGTAACGGAGGCGGCAACACGGGGACCGCAAGTCATTGACAGTTGGCGCGCGGTTCGGTGGCATGGCTTTCGCAGAACAGGAGTATAACAAGACGTCACCATGGCGCCGGCGGCACCGGCCACGCCCGGATGCGGGCGAGCGGTGCGCCGGCTGCTAGGCTTGAGGAGAGCGGCTCAGAACACAGCGGTTGACCACTGCAGCCCACCGGCCATTCCTAGAGGAGGAGTCATTTCATGTCCGACACAAAGGTCTATCCCGTACCCGCAGACATTGCCAGGAACGCGCACATTGATGCGGATACCTATCGGAGCATGTACAAGCGCTCCCTGGACGACCCGGACAACTTCTGGGCCGAGCAGGCCGAGCGACTGACGTGGTTCAAGCGCTGGGACACCGTCAACAACTCCGACCTCACCAAGGGCGAGATCCGCTGGTTCGACGGCGGGCGCATCAATGCCGCCTACAACTGCGTGGATCGGCACCTGGAAACCCGCGGCGACCAGACCGCCATCATCTGGGAGCCGGACGACCCCAAGGATGCAGCCCAGAACATCACGTACAAGGACCTGCACGAGCGCGTGTCGCGCTTCGCCAACGCCCTCAAGGAGCGGGGCGTCAAGCGCGGTGACCGCGTCTGCATCTACCTGCCCATGGTGCCCGAGGCGGCCGTGGCCATGCTGGCCTGTGCGCGTATCGGCGCAATCCATTCGGTGGTGTTCGGCGGCTTCTCGCCCCAGGCACTGCGCGACCGCATCCAGGACTCGGACTGCCAGGTGGTGGTGACTGCCGACGAGAGCGTCCGCGGTGGCCGCAGTTTCCCGCTCAAGGCCAACGCCGACGAGGCGCTGAAGGAATGCCCCAGCGTCAACACGGTGGTGGTGGTCCAGCGCACCGGCAACAAGGTGGACTGGGACGACAGCCGTGACGTCTGGTACCACGACGTGGTGAAGCCAGCCTCGGCCGACTGTCCGCCGGAGGAGATGGAGTCCGAGGACCCGCTGTTCATCCTCTACACCTCCGGCTCCACCGGCAAGCCGAAAGGCGTGCAGCACACCACCGCCGGCTACCTGCTGGGCGCCAGCATGACCCATCAGTACGTCTTCGACTACCAGGATGGCGAAGTCTACTGGTGCACCGCCGACGTGGGCTGGGTCACCGGTCACAGCTACATCGTCTACGGCCCCCTGGCCAACGGCGCCATCACGCTCATGTTCGAGGGCGTGCCCACCTACCCGGACGCCGGGCGCCTGTGGGAGATCGTCGACAAGCATCAGGTGAACATCTTCTACACCGCGCCCACGGGTATCCGTGCGCTGATGGCCAAGGGCGAGGAGCCGGTGAAGAAGTCCAGCCGCAAGTCACTGCGGATCCTCGGCACCGTGGGTGAGCCCATCAACCCCGAGGCCTGGAACTGGTACTACGACGTGGTCGGGGACAGCCGCTGCCCCATCGTCGACACCTGGTGGCAGACGGAGACCGGTTCCATCATGATCACGCCGCTGCCTGGGGCCACCGATCTCAAGCCCGGCTCGGCCACGCTGCCGTTCTTCGGCGTGGAACCCGAGCTGGTGGACAACGAGGGCAACGTGCTCGAGGGCGCCACGGACGGGAATCTGTGCATTGCGCGGTCGTGGCCGTCCATGATGCGCACCATCTACGGCGACCACAAACGCTTCATGGAAACGTACCTGTCCGCGTACAAGGGCAAGTACTTCACCGGCGACGGCGCGCGGCGCGACCAGGACGGTTACTACTGGATCACCGGCCGCGTCGACGACGTCCTCAACGTCTCCGGCCACCGCATGGGTACCGCCGAGGTGGAGAGCGCCATGGTGCTGCACCCGAAGGTGGCCGAGGCCGCGGTGGTGGGCTTCCCCCACGACGTCAAGGGTCAGGGCATCTACGCCTACGTGACCCTGGTGGAAGGCGCGTCGCCGTCCGACGAACTGCAGAAGGAGCTCATCGAACTCGTCCGCAAGGAGATCGGCGCCATTGCCAAACCGGACTTCATCCAGTGGGCCCCGGGCCTGCCGAAGACCCGCTCCGGCAAAATCATGCGCCGCATCCTGCGCAAGGTGGCCTCCAACGAGCTGGACAGCCTGGGTGACACCAGCACGCTGGCCGATCCCGGCGTCGTGGACGAGCTGATCGAGAACCGCGCCAACAAGTAAGCGTCGCGGAAGGATGCCGGGCTACGTGCCCGGCATCCTTCCGCGGTACCACTGTGGCAGACGACCCCGCCCGCATCCGCGGGCGGGGTTCTTTTGTTACAACGACTTGAGCAGATGCCCGCCGTCCACCGGCAGCGCCACCCCGTTGACGAACGACCCGGCATCCGAGGCCAGCAGCAGTAGCGGACCCGAGAGTTCGGACAGATCCCCCAGGCGTTTACTTGGAATCTGCTCCCGCACGTAGTCCTGCCCCTGCTCGGAGGCGAAGAAATCCTTGTTCATCTCTGTCTCGAAATACCCGGGGCAGATGGCGTTGACCCGAATCTGGTAGCGCATGAGCTCCAACGCCATGTGTCGGGTCAGCTGCACCACGCCGGCCTTGGAGGTGGCATACATGGACTCCCCGAACTGCACCCCCAGACCCAGCAGTGATGCGATATTGACGATACTGCCCGGCTGCCCCGCCTTCTTCATGCGCTCGGCACCGGCCCTGCCGACCCGCCAAACGGCCTTGAGGTTAGTCTCCATGACGTAATCCCAGTCCGTTTCGGTACTCTTGAGAAAGGAACGGGGCTGCGCAACGCCAGCGTTGTTGACCAGCAGATCCACGGTGCCGAAGGCCTCCTCGGCGGCATCGAACCCGGCCTGGACGCTGTCCGGATCGGTGACATCCATGGCCACTGCCCTGGCCTCGCCACCGGCGGCGGCAATGCCGTCGGTGAGCTCACGCAGTCGCTCCACGCGGCGCGCAGCCACCACCACCCGCGCACCGTTGCCGGCCAGCACCCTGGCGAAGTGGGCCCCCAGGCCGCTGGATGCGCCGGTCACCAAGGCCACACGACCGCTGAGGTCGAAAAGGTGTTCGTTCATGAGCATCTCCCCTTAGTCTTGTCTAATGATCCCGCGCGGCCGGCCGGAACCGGGCCGAACGCAGGCGATTGAGCACCGCCATGAGATCCTGCAGCCGCGGGCGCACCAGATCGCCGTCGGGACGACGGATCAGTGCCTCCCACGGCTGGGCCAGGTGTCCGCGGAACCAGGCAGGCACATCGTCTACCTCCAACAGACCTTCTGCGCCCGGTGCCGGAAGCAGTATACCGATGGTGCGCACCTGGGAGGCGTCCACCAGCTGTTCCAGGGCGCGCAGGTCCACCACGTCGTCCCCGAATTCCAGGGCCTCCATGCCGCGCGCCTTGATCCGCCGCTTGCCCCGCCGACCGGCCGGATCCAGGGAGCGCGTCACCAGGGCCCGCGGGCACGGCCGCTCCAGCGGCTGAGGAGCCTCGGTGT
The DNA here is from genome assembly GCA_007127625.1 of Aquisalimonas sp. Lineage (GTDB taxonomy): Bacteria > Pseudomonadota > Gammaproteobacteria > Nitrococcales > Aquisalimonadaceae > Aquisalimonas. The sequence continues at coordinate 8,093 of SKYZ01000428.1, forward strand.
GGCGGTCGGTCCGGTACTCCCGGGCAATGCGGTGGGCTTCCGCGGTCACGTCCCGCGGCTGGTAGTCGTGCATCTGGATGACCGTGTCCGCGGCACCGAAGTAGTCCCCGGAGCCGCCCATGACCAGCACCGTGGAGACGCCGAGCCGGTCGCGCAGCTCGGCGATGCGGTCCACGAAGGGCGTGATGGGTTCGTCGCGCTTGGCCACCAGGGCCTGCATGCGTGCATCGCGGATCATGAAATTGGTGGCGGAGGTATCCTCGTCCACCAGCAGCGTGCCTGCTCCCAGCTCCAGCGCCTCCTGCAGCGCCGCTGCCTGGCTGGTGGAGCCGGATGCGAGCTCCGTGGAAAACTCCCGTGTGGACTTGCCGTAGGGCAGTTCGTTGATGAACGGTGACAGATCCATGGCATGCACGGCGCGACCGTCCTCCGCACGGAGCTTGACCGCGTCGCCGGTGGCAACCACCAGCTCGCGGCCGTCCCCTGGGACGTGATCATAGACGCCGTACTGGATGGCACTCAGCAGCGTGGACTTGCCGTGGAAGCCGCCGCCCACCACCAGCGTGATACCTGCGGACACACCCAGCCCGGTGACCGCGCCGGCGTTGGGTGCCTCCAGCTCGACGGCCAGCGACTCCGGTGTACGCGCCGGGACGGCCTCTTCCAGCGGCCGGTCGTCCACGCCGGAGCGCCGCGGCAGACAGGCACCGTCGGCGACGAAGGCCACCAGGCCGCGCGCCACCAGGCCTTCACGGAGGGCAACCTGGTCCTCGACGGCATCGCAGTGACGGGTAAGCGCCGCTTCATCCCGCTGCTCCGGACGCAGTGCCCGCCGCACGACCCGCGGCAGCGTCCGACAGAGGAGGTCCCGTGCCGTCTTGCCCAGGATGGTGCGCCCCTTGGCCGGCAGGTTAACGGTAAAGCGCACCTCCACGCCGGCGTCCGTGAAAAGCACCGACGTGCGATCAAGGACCGTCTGCCGACCGGCATCGATGCGGACCTCCTCGGTGTCCCCGGTCGCCTGGCGGAAAGCACGGCCCAACCAGTCCCGGGCAGCAACGGCCCGGGGCGCCGGCACGCGGGCACGATCCGGCAGCGCGATCTCACTCCACGGCATGACCACGCGCAGGCGTGAGGGGCTGGCGAACGGGTCCCCCTGGACGTGATCCACCAGCAGCCGGAAATCGTCGAACGCGTACTCGCCTGTGATCTGCCGGTACGCCTTGTAACCCTTGCCGTCGATGCTCAGCAACAGGGACTGCAGCCGCTTCATTGCGCCTCCATGAACGGGAATCGATGGTCCACGACGGGTATCAGGCGTGGCGGCGCAGCCAGTCCAGGCGCTGGGCGAACCGCTCTCGCCATGACTCCGCCAGCGTCTCCAGATCGGCGAGAAATTCCAGGTGCTCCCGGTCCGGCCGGGTCTCGTTGCGCAGCGCCCAGAGGCGCGCCAGCGTGTACCCATGGTCAGCCACTTCGACGCGCTCGGCCACGTCACCGGGGCCGACGTAGCCCGGCTCCAGAACCCGGTACAGCCACCCCGACCGCCCGGATTCCGCAATCTGGCGCGCCAGGTCCGGGACACCGAGGCGATGGCTCACCTTCCAGCAGGGTTGTCGGGGTTGGCTGACTTCCACCAGAGCAGTGCCCATGCGGAAGACATCACCCACGTGTACGTTCCGCTCGGTCAGACCGGTGGTGGAGATGTTCTCGCCCAGAACGCCCGGCCGCAGCATGGCAGCCGTGTCGGCGAAAAGCTCGCTCCAGGCAGCATAGTGCTCGGCGGGATAGTGACTGAGGGCGCGATCGGGGCCGCCATGGGCCTTGGGATCCCCCTGGTGATCATCCTCCAGGCCTGCATCGTCCACGGCCACGGCCTCGCGCACCGGCTCCTTGTAGATGCCCGTAGGCCGGCCATCGCCCTCCATCTGGCGTATCTGCCCCTGGAACACGCCCGTGATGGTCACCATGTCTGTCATGCTCGCCCTCTCCTGCACCCGTTTAACAACCCTTGCAAGGCTACAACGGGGAGCCGTGGTTCTGCACCACGATTCGGCTCACAGGGCGTCGGCGGCCAGCGCAGGGGCGAGCGGATGATAAAAGTGAAACCCCTGCAGGGTGCTACACCCGAGACTCAGGAGCCGTTCGGCCTGCTCCCGGGTCTGCACCCGTTCGGCCACCACGTTGAGACGCAGAGCCTGGGCCATGGCGATGATGGTGCGGACGATTTCCTCGTCTTCCGGACTGAGCAGCATGGCCTCCACGAAGGAGCCATCGATCTTGAGTTCATCGATGGGCAGCCGCCGCAGATAGGCGAGACAGGAGTACCCGGTGCCGAAGTCATCGATGGCGAAACGCACGCCCAGCTCCCGCAGGCGCCGCATACGACCGATGACGGCATCGCCCTCGTCCGCCAGCAGGCTCTCGGTAACCTCCAGCAGCAGCGTGGACGGCGGCAGATCCGTCTCCTCCAGCACCCGCGCCACGATGGCCTCGAACTCCGGATCGTGGAACTGGCGGATGCTGACATTGATTGCCAGCGACGGCAGCCGACGGTCCGGGTGACCCCGTTGCCACTGCGCCAGCCAGTGGCAGGCGTCTCGCAGGATCTGCGCGCCCATGGGGCGAATCAGCCCGGACTGCTCGGCGATGGTGATAAAGCGTGCCGGCGGCACCGGTGACCCATTGTGCTTCCAGCGTGCAAGCACCTCCAGGGAGCAGATCCGGCCATCGGCATCCACCAGCGGTTGCAGATGGAAATGCACGTCGCCATTGTCTACCGCCTGCCGCAGGCCCTGCTCCAGTTGCAGCCGTTCGCTGGTCTCCTCCTCCATCTCGGGCGCAAACCGGGCGATCCGGTTACCACCCCGGTGGCGCGCCTGCGCCGCGGCGATTTCCGCGCGCGCCAGGAGTCTGGCATCGACAGGATCATGTTCGTCGGCTTCAACGAGCCCGACACTCACACCGGACTGCACCATCACTCCGCTGACTTCCACCGGATGCGCGAAGGCGCCACGCAGGCGCTCTGCCTCGTTACTCAAGCCATGCGTACCATCGGCCCCGGTACCTTCACCACTCAGCAGCACAGCGAACTCGTCGGCGCCGACCCGGGCGAGCATCAGTGCGTCGGGCACCAGCGCCCGCAACCGCGTTGCCTGGATCTCCAGCAACGAGTCGGCCACCTCGTAGCCCATCCCTTCGTTGACGCGTCGAAAGCCGTCCAGGTCCAGAACCAGCAGTCCCCGTATACCATCACTGCCGCGCTCGCGTTGCTGGTGCTCCAGCCGTGCCAGCATGGCGGCGCGATTGGCCAGACCGGTGACGCGATCCTCGAAAGTCAGTTGACGAATCCGCTCTTCCGCCTCGCGGTGCCAGGTCACGTCCAGGAAACTGCCCACGAACCGTGCCTCACGGTCCCTGGCCCGGTTCAGCGCGGTTACGCTCAACCGATAAAGACGCTGTTCACCGTTCTGGTTGCGGGCACGGACGTCGCCGTTCCAGTGGCCGTCGCGTGCCAGTGCCGCCTGTATTTCGCGGCGCGCTTCGCCACCATTGCGCCCGCCCAGGAGCAGGCGCAGGCCGTGGCCCTGCACCTGCTCCCCGGCGTAACCGGTCAGGCGCCGGAATGCGTCGTTGACGCGGACGAACCGGTAGTCGCCATCCAGGATCATGATGGCTTCGTGGGTCTCGAATGCCAGTGCCGCCAGGCGGGTCTCTTCCTCCGCGCGCAGGCGCTGTATCTCCAGGCGGACTCGCCCCGCCGCATGCTCCAGCGTCCGGCGCACCGCCCCGGCGGGGCCCAGCGGCCAACGCCCCATGACGGCGAGCAACCCCAACGCCTCGCCGGCGTCGTCACGCAGCAGCACGCCGCCATAGCTTTCCGCCTGCAGGGCGACCAGCATGTCGTCTTCCGGGAAACGTTCCCAGGCGCAATGATTGATGACGCAGGCATCGCTCCGGACCACCTCTGCGCACGGCGTCCCCGCCAGGGCGTAGCGTTCCAGGTCCACAGGGCCGTTCCCACCCATGCCCGCCAGAATCACCGCATCGGATCCGTCGATGGAGGCCACCACGGCCGCATCCGCACCCAGGACGGTGCGGATGCTCTCCAGCACGTGATCCAGCTGCGACCAGCCGTCACTGCGCCCGGCGGGCACGGATGCCATCCGGTCCATGTAGCGCCTGACCAAGGTCTCCTCGGTCACCTCGCGGATCACGGAGAAGTAACCGGCCACGCCGCCTCCGTGGTCACGCATGACCAGATGCAGCCAGTCACACCATATGGGCACGCCGTCGCCGCGGCGGCTACGCGCCACATGCTCCACGTGATCCACCCGGCCACTGCACAGTTGCTTCGCGACGGGCGTGAACCCCTTGCGATCACGCTTCCTCAGCAGCAACTCCTCGGCGTGCATGTCCAAGAGGGCCACCGCGGGGTAGGCCAGCATGCGGCATGCCGCCTGGTTGCAGCGTCGCACACGAAAATCCGGAGTCCACTCGATGCAGCCGATGGAGCTGTGCTGAAGGTAACGGCGCAATCCTGCCAGATCGCCACGGCCATCCTCCGCCCCGGCAATCACCGGCAGCTCGTGGTATTCCGACGTCCCTGACGCGCCGCGCGCTCCCATCAATCGTCCCCATCCCGCAGTGTCCTGAACCCGGATGACCATGATGGCCATGGATCGCGGGCGGTCAGGCTTTGCCGGGAATCCTGTCTGGTTACGGATGCATTCTTGTTATTTTGTCCCACGGGCCATGATAGGTGGGCTCCGGCTCCGCCAATGTGACGCAGTTCCGGTTATGAAGAGAGGGTAGCCCCGCGGATTCTGCAGACAATGCAGGAACGGGGCACCCGACTGTCGGGACTCGGCAGACCCACGGGAAATGCGTAGCATGACGACCCTGACCTCCAGGCAGTGACGATCCGGCGCATGCGACTACTGGCAGTGGGAGACCTTCACCTGGGCCGGCTCCCGGCCCGCCTTCCCGGGCAGGTCGGGAGCCGGCAGGATGCGCGTGCCCTGGGTCCATCCGCAGCGCTGAAGCGGCTGGTGGACGAGGCCATCCGCGAGCACATCGATGCCGTCGCCTTCGCCGGCGACGTGGTGGAACAGGACGACGACTTCTTCGAGGCGTATGCGGAACTGCGCCGGGCCGTCGAACGGTTGACCGAAGCCGCCATCGATGTGGTCGGGGTAGCCGGAAACCATGATGTCCAGGTACTGCCGCAGCTCGCCCGGGAGGTTCCCGGGTTCCGGCTGCTGGGCACCGAAGGCACATGGGAAGCAACGGATATCGTCGGCGCCGATGGCACCGAGGTCCGCCTGTTCGGCTGGTCATTCCCCCGCCCCCGGGTGACCGAGAGCCCGCTGGCCAACGCCGGATTCGAACGCGGCGCACGCCCTGCCCTTGGCCTGCTGCACTGCGACCGGGATCAACCGGGCAGCCACCATGCTCCGGTGACCACACGGGAACTCGCCGCTGCGGGGCTGGATGGCTGGCTGCTGGGCCATATCCACAAGCCGGACGCCCTGACCGTCAAACAGCCCGGCGGCTACCTGGGATCGGTCACCGCCCTGCGCGCCAGCGAGGTGGGAGCGCGAGGCCCCTGGGTTTACGACATTGGCGCCGGGGGTATCCGCGATATCACCCAGTGGCCCCTCGCCCCCCTGCGCTGGGAGGCCCTGCAGGTGGATCTCACCGGCATCGAGGCCGCCACCGACGCCCGCACACGGATCGTGAGCGCGGCCAATGCCCTTGCGGAAACCCTGGCAGCGGCCCGGTTGCGCCCCGAGGTGCTCGGGCTGCGTCTGCACCTGCACGGGCGCACGGGGCTGCGCCGGCAAGTTGCCGCACTGCTTGGCGACCAGGAACTGGACGATCTGCCTCTCGCGGGCGGAATCCAGGGCTTCGTCGGCCGCTGGCGGCTGGAGACC
>SKYZ01000331.1 GCA_007127625.1 Aquisalimonas sp.
AGTGCGTGTGGACTGGGACTATGTGGACCAGTTGCTGACCGCGACGCGGGAGCTCAATGTCCGCCTCCACGGGGCGGCCTCGATTCCGGCGACGGATTTCCTGCGCATGCCCGGCGTGCTCATGGAAGACCGGCCGGATATGGAGCCGGTGCAGGAGGCGGCCCTGTCGCTGCTCGACGAGACCCTCGAGGGATTTGTCGCCACCCGTGAGCGTGAGGGTGAGCGCCTCGGTACCGTGATCGGCGAGCGTGCCGGCGAGTTGGCGCAGCTGGCCGCGGATATCCGCGGGCGACTGCCGGATCTCTCACAGCGCTGGCGCGCGCGTCTGGGAGCGCGGCTGGACGAGCTCGAGCAGCCGGCCGATCCCGGGCGCCTGGAGCAGGAGCTGGTCTATATCGCCCAGCGCACCGATGTCGCGGAAGAGCTGGACCGGCTGGAGGCGCACGTGCAGGAGATCCGTGACGTGCTGGGGCGCAAGGAAGCCATCGGCCGGCGGCTGGATTTCCTCATGCAGGAACTCAACCGGGAGGCCAACACCCTCGGGTCCAAGTCCGCCGCGCTGGAGACCACCAACGCGTCCGTGGACATGAAGGTCCTCATCGAGCAGATGCGCGAACAGATCCAGAACGTCGAATAGGCCCTTCATGATCGGTACGCTCTACATCATCTCGGCGCCCTCCGGCGCCGGCAAAACCAGCCTCGTCAAGGCCCTGGTGGATACCATGCCCGGCCTGGCGATCTCCGTGTCCCACACCACGCGTCCGCGGCGCGACGGCGAGACGGATGGCGTCGACTATCATTTCATCGATGCCGACGCTTTCCAGACCATGGTCGACGCCGGCGACTTTCTGGAGCATGCCTGGGTCTTCGGCAATGCCTATGGCACCGCACGCAGCAGCGTGGAGGCAGAGCTGCAGGCGGGGACCGATGTCATTCTCGAGATCGACTGGCAGGGTGCCCGACAGGTGCGTGATGCGTTGCCGGGGGCGGTGTCCGTTTTCATCCTGCCGCCCTCCCGCGACGAACTCGAGCGCCGTCTGCGCGCTCGCGGCAAGGACTCCGAGGAGGTCATCGCCCGACGGCTCCAGGAAGCCCAGGGCGAGATGTCCCACTACGACGAGTACGACTACCTGGTGGTCAACGACGCCTTCGGCCACGCGCTGGAGGAATTGGTGGCCGTGGTGCGTGCACGACGGTTGCGTATCACTGCCCAGCGGGATCGGCTGGGGGCCACGCTTCGGGATCTGCTCGGCGATTGACCCGCTGCGTTCAGGAGGGGGCCGCCGCCGCTGCGCCGCCCTGGTGCATGTTCCGGTCCAATTCTGGTGCAGAGCACCACTTGTTGCCGTGTTTCAGTTACACTGAATATCCAGAAAGTGTTTTCAATCAGGGAGTCATTCACCCCATGGCACGCGTTACCGTCGAGGATTGCCTCGAAAACGTCGACAACCGCTTCGAACTCGTCCTGGTCGCCTCCAAGCGCGCCCGACAGATTTCCCACGGCGTGGAGCCGAGGGTGCCGTTGGAGAACGACAAGCCCACCGTACTCGCGCTGCGCGAGATTGCCGGGGGCCACGTCGGTGCATCGATCCTTGAGGAGGATCTGCAGGCAGAGTACGAGCAGGCGGTTGCCGAACGCCCGGCACCGGCCATGCCCGAGACTCCCGACGATATGTGAGGTAGCCCTTGGCGAACGCGGACCCGCTCCCGGCGACAGAACAGCAGACCGGGGCTGACCCAGCCCGCCGGGCCAGCGAGCTTTGTTCCCTGCTCGAGGGCTACCTCGAGCCGGAGCAGGTCCAGACCGTCTACCGCGCCTACCAGTTCGGCGCCGACGCCCACGAGGGCCAGCGGCGCCTCTCCGGCGAGCCCTACATCACGCATCCGCTGGCGGTGGCCAAGGTGCTCGCCGAGATGCGCCTGGATTACCAGAGCATCGTTGCCGCCATCCTGCACGACGTCATCGAAGACACCCCCACCGCCAAGGAAGTGATCGCCGACGACTTCGGCGAGGAAGTGGCGGAGCTCGTGGACGGGGTTTCGAAGCTCACCCAGATCCATTTCGAGAGCAAGGCCGAGGCCCAGGCCGCCAACTTCCGCAAGATGATGATGGCCATGTCCCGGGACATCCGGGTGATCATTATCAAGCTGGCCGACCGGCTCCACAACATGCGCACCGTCTGGGTCATGCCGCCGCACAAACGCCGGCGCATCGCCCGTGAGACGCTGGATATCTATGCCCCCATTGCCCACCGACTGGGCATCAACAACATGCGCATCGAACTGGAGGATCTGTGCTTCGCGGCCATCCACCCCATGCGCTGCCGGGTTATCAAGGCCCAGGTGCGCAAGGTGCGGCGCAACCAGAAGAAACTGGTGAGCAAGGTCAGTGAGGCCTTCGGGGAGCGGCTCAAGGAGGTGGACGTCAGCGCGACGCTGGAGTCGCGGGAGAAGCATCTCTACAGCATCTACCAGAAAATGCGGGGGGAGGTCGGCGACCGCAAGGGATTCCACGCGGTGTTCGACGTCTACGGCTTCCGTGTGATCGTTGACTCGGTGGATGCCTGCTACCGGGTGCTCGGCATCATGCACGGCCTCTACAAGCCGGTGCCCGGCTGTTTCAAGGACTACATCGCCATCCCCAAGAGCAACGGCTACCAGTCGTTGCACACGACGCTGTGGGGGCCGAAGGGCATCCAGATCGAGGTGCAGATCCGCACCACCGAGATGCATCGGGTGGCGGAGATGGGAGTGGCCGCCCACTGGATGTACAAGGTGGGCGAGGCGGCGCAGAACACGGCCCAGAGCCGCGCCCGGGAGTGGGTCAAGGATCTGCTCGAGATGCAGCGCAATGCCGGCAATCCCCTGGAGTTCATCGAGAACGTCAAGATCGATCTCTTCCCCGACGAGGTCTATGTCTTCACCCCCCAGGGCGACATCATGGAAATGCCCCGGGGCGCCACTCTGGTGGATTTCGCTTACGCGGTGCACTCGGACATCGGCGATACCTGTCTTGCGGCCAAGGTGGACAAGCGCCTTGTGCCCCTGCGTACGCCACTCGAAACCGGTCAGACCGTCGATATCATCACTGCGCCGGGTGCGCGTCCGAATCCCGCGTGGCTGGACTTCGTGGTTACCGCCAAGGCCCGCTCCGCGATTCGCCATTCCCTGAAGAGCCTGCGGGAAGAGGAGGCCACCAGTCTCGGCCAGAGGCTGCTGGAGCAGGCCCTGGAGAGCCTCTCCCTGACTCTGGAAGATCTGCCGCCGGAGCAGGTGCAACGCGGCCTGGAAGCACAAGGGTTCGAGACCATGGACGGGCTGCTCGAGAACATCGGCCTCGGGCGTCGTATGCCGTGGTTGGCGGCGCGTCACCTGGCCGGACTGTCCGAGGACCTGGTGGAATCCGAGGACGGCGGTCGCCAGCGCCTGACCATCCGCGGCACCGAAGGTGCGGTGGTGACCTTCGCCCGCTGCTGCAACCCCATTCCCGGCGACCCCATCATCGGGTTCGCCAGCTCCGGCCGTGGCATGGTGGTGCATCTGCAGGACTGCAAGAACCTGCAGGAGTACCGCAAGCACCCGGAGAAGTGGCTGGACGTGCAGTGGGAGCCGGAAATCAGCCGCGAGTTCTCCGTGCCGGTTCGCGTCGACGTGGTCAACGAGCGGGGCGTGCTCGCCGGAGTCGCGGCCACCATCTCCGAGAGCGAGGGCAACATCCTCAACGTCTCGGTGGACGAACGTGACGGCATGATCGCCACCATCAACTTCAGTATTGCCGTCAAGGGACGACGGCATCTGGCGCGGATCATGCGCCGGCTGCGCGTGCTCAATAGCGTGCTGCGGATCACCCGCGTCAAGGGGTAAGTCAGACTGCCAGTCAGGGAGTGAGGAACGTGCCGCAATGGCTCAAGCGCAAGGACGTGCTGTGGACATGCGGCCTGG
>SKYZ01000137.1 GCA_007127625.1 Aquisalimonas sp.
ACTGCTGTCGAAAAGGAGAGCAGTTCGACGAGACGGCTTTTGTCCCGTCTGAAGAACGGCGCCAACGAATTCGTGTTCCCGGCCGATCACATACCGATGCTGATAACTCGGTCGATGAGGTGCGGGAGATCATTCAAGAGACAGGCAAAGCGCCTTCCCTGGAAGCGCGGCCGACAAGCTTTGCCAGGCAACTGCACGACACGCTCGACAACATCCCGGACGCACTGTGCCTTCTTGACCAGCAGTGGCGCTTCACCTTCGTCAATCAGCGCTGCGAGCGCATAATCGGGCATACCCGGATGGATCTCCTCGGGCAGGTGATCTGGGAGGCGTTCCCCCAGCTTGGTCGCTCGGCACTCGTCTCTGCGTACGAGGAGGCGGTCTCGAATGAGGCCTCCCGAGCGGTGGAGGTTCATCTGGCGTCCATCGGCGCGGACGTCGAGATCCGCGTCCATCCCGGTCGCCACGGCATCATGCTCTACTTCCAAGACATTACCGAGCGTAAGCGAAAAGAGCGGGAAGTCGAACACCTGGCTCAACACGACTCGCTCACCGAGTTGCCGAACCGGTTCGCTCTCGAGCAGGTTCTCGAGCAGCAATGCCGACAGGTGGTGCCGCGCGCAACCGGTTTCTACGCCGTGCTGTTCCTTGATCTTGACGGTTTCAAGGACGTTAACGATACCTGCGGCCATGTGGAGGCCGATGAGGTTCTCGTCGAGGTTGCCCGCCGTTTGCAGGAGACCGTACGCAACCAGGACACGGTCGCCCGCTACGGTGGTGATGAGTTCGTCGTTGTCCTTTGTGGGCTCAGCAACGACGCCAGCGCCGCGGCCCTGGAAACCGAGCAGGTTGCACGCAAGCTTCTCGACGCCATCCGGACGCCGTTTGTCGTCGGCGGAAGTCCACGGCGCATTGATGCGAGCATCGGCGCTGCCATCAGCCCCATCGGTGAAGGCGAGACGCAATGTCTCCTCCGGCAAGCCGACGCGGCGATGTATCGCGCCAAACGCGGCGACGCCGGGCGGATCGGCATCTTCGACGGCGACAAGAACGAGTCCCTGCTCCTGGAAGAAGAGCAAGACCGTCAGTCGGTCGATTAATTTCCTGGGGCGACCGTGCGATCCTGCTGAAGCGGTCACGCCCCTGCCAAGGCAGAGGAGGGCTGAGACGTGTGCCCGCATTGATGCTTGCTGTACAGGGCGTCACGGACCGTTACGATAGTGGATTAACAGAACGGTTACGCAGGAGCCACGCCGACTCCAATGAATGACATCCCGTCCCCGGATCAGCTCGGTGCATGGAAGCCATTGAACGAACTCGGCCGCGAGCGGCTGGAGCGCCTGCATGCCAAAGCCACTGCAGAATGGCTGAAGCGCGGCGCCCGACTCGACGCGGCCAAGGAGACACGACATCTGGTGTACCTGCTCAAAGGCTGTGTGAGCGTGTCAGAACCGGATGGCGAAAGTTCCTTCGTCGAAGCCGGCGCCACCGCATCAACGCAACCGCTTTTCGATGGGCGTTCACGTCGGGCGATTGCACGCCTCGAGAGTGAAGGTGATGTGCTGCGACTGCCGAGGTCGCTGTTCGATCTCCTGCTGGAGGAACAGCGTCAATCGGCATATCAGGTCCAGGAAACATACGTCGGCGACAGTAGCATGCGGCTCGTGCAGCGACTGCTCACCGAACTGCACAGCAATCGGCTGGAACTCCCGGTCATGCCGAAAATCGCCCAGCGTCTCGCGGCCATGGATGAGGGCGATGACCTGGACGAGTTGTACCGGATACTCCGCGTGGAGCCGTCCATGGCCGGCCGCATCATCCAGGCCTGTAATAGTCCCGCATACCGGCGGCCAGGGCAGAACGTTACGCTTTTGAGTGACGCGATCTCCCTGCTTGGTTTCGTGACCGTGCGCCAACTCGCGCTGGCCATGACCCTGTCCGCACCCTTCAAGGTCAAGGAGCCCGAAGCGCGGAGACTGTTGGCTCCAGTATGGCGAGACAGCGTGCGGGTTTCGGTCATCGCGGCACTGATTGCCAGGGAGTCCCCAGCGTCTTTGAATCGGGAACGCGTCCTGCTCGCGGGGTTGATGCATCAAGTCGGGCACATACCGATCATCCTCTACTCCTTGGAAGAAGGAGGCGCCGACAGCGTGGAGCTGCGCGACGCACTGGACCAGGTCGGCGGGATGATCGGGCGCGAAGTGCTTGCCTTCTGGGGGTTCGAAGAAGGCATTGCCGTCGTGCCGGAGCGATTGCAGGAGGTCACGCGACCGCACGAGGGTCAACCCAGCATCACGGATGCCGTCTCCCTCGCCCGAAGCCTGTGTGACCGGACCCGGAACGGCCAGCAACCCGATGGTCTCCCCGCGGACCTTTATCCCGGCACCGTGCGTCTCGGTCTGGATCTGGCCGATCCCCAGTCCTGTGCAAGCCTTTTGCAACGGTCGCGCTCGGAACTGCGGGACCTTCAGGAAGCGCTCAACTGAACCACGTCTGACTGCAGCGAGATCCTGCGTTCTCTCCTTACGACGTCGTGAGTGGTTTTACGCACCGTTGGGAGAAGGGCCGTCATTCCGCAAAAAACTCGATGATGGTGTGCTCCCTTGGGGACACCGCTGATAACGGGCCAGGACAAGGCGCTCACCCGCGCCTGCCGGACCGAGAAGGGCAAATGACCGCACGACCACACTGCTCTATCGTCTCGAAAAGGCCCTGCCCAAGCCCGACACACAGGTCGTTTCCCTGCCCGGGATGGATGACGCCGGCGACATGCCGCCTGAAGAAGAGGGGGAGGCAACCGAGCCATCGGCAGCCATTCGATAACGCCCCTCCGCCAGCCTCGCATCTCCAGCCCCGGCACGTCCGGGGCTTTTTAATGCCTCGCTACGCCCCCCGAATTACCCGGTGAACGGAAACCGGGTTGCGCTTGTGTCCGCCTGCCTGGAACCAGAATGACGCTTTCGTGTGCACTGGATGCGGGATGAATGCGTCCTGAGTGCCAATACCCGGACACTGCCACCGAGACCATCCCACAATTACTGCGCATGCACATCCAACACAACTTGAAATCACTTTGAAGTGATTTATAAAGCGTTACATCGCCTCCACAGTGACCCGGATCACTTTCAGCGCACTCGAAGAACACTCCCTGATCAATTCAAAGTGATTTCCTTGATCCTCGAACACCGGAGGGTCTCTCGACCGGGCTGATATAACCGTTTCGCATCATCGCCTCGGCTGAATCCCCTCCTGCCGGGCCGGTCCATGCCACCGCGATCCACTTCAGTATGTCTGGGTGCAAGGGGACACAGGACGGACTAGCGCAAGCGTCTCCGATGAGGAAACGATCCAGCGAGCCGACTCCTTTGTCCTTTGGAGCTCAGGTCGGCTCTTTTGCGTGACCTTCGTTCACTATCGAGAGGGGGTCTGAAGACCCTTATGTAACACCCTGGGCGGTGTTACATAGGAAGGCCGATGAAAGCGTTACACTCGTTCCTCGACGAGCTTTCTCGCGGCTCGAGTAAGCCTTGATTTCAACTTGGGAGTTCCTTCGAAGGAGGTCTGTAGCAGGGTGTTACATCTGCGGAGGAGATTTTGACACTGTAACGGTTACCGCAATGACCCTGTAACGGGTCCTCGTTTTGATACTGTAACTTGGGAAAAGTTGTTCAGTCCCCCGAAGGCCCTGCGGTCGCACGCTGTTGCAGCAGAAAAGTGATACAAACCCCCTTCGAAGGGGGGGGCGACACCGCCGGTTGGGCAAACGACATTCCTTGTCCATCAGCCCCCCTGTAATGTGCCAGCCAGACTCAACGCATACCGCATCGAGGACTGAACGTATGGCCAGGGAAGCTGATCCCCATGTTCCATTGTTCAGGCGCTCTGCCGGAGAAACCGCTCCACCCGATTACGGCCCCGTTCCTTGGCGTCGTACAGCGCCC
>SKYZ01000036.1 GCA_007127625.1 Aquisalimonas sp.
AAAGGCTGTTAACTGCCGGATGCGTCCTGCGCAGGTGAGCGTTCGCTGGCCTCCCAGGGCCCGTTGACAGCCGTGTTGCGAACTCGGTCCATGCCCACGTTGTCAGCCGTGAATCAGGGATCGCTCCGGCGACACCCGGTCAGTATGGCGCAGGGACTGTGGGGCGCCACCGGGGCCGGCTTTGAGGAGTCCGCATGATTCCGCCTCAAGCCCTGCCACTGGAGACTCTCTACAGGGTGTGTAACCCGGTGGAGCTTCAGTTCGAGACCCACGGCCGAGCTGGAACTGCTGGAATGGCCTCCAGGGCAGCAGCGTGCCCTGGACGCGATCCGCCTTGCTGCCAGCGTTCGCCGCCCCGGGTTCAACCTCTTTGTCATGGGGCCCCCGGGAGCGGACACCCTGGATATCACGCGCCGGTTCCTGAGAGGGCTGGCGAGGACGGAAGCACTGCCCTGGGACTGGTGCTATCTGTACAACTTCCATGAGGTCGACCGGCCGCGGCTCCTGCGGCTACCCCCGGGCATGGGCCGCAGTGGTGCAGTCATCTGGAACGGCTCATGGACGAAATGCGGACGTCCGTGCCCGCCACCTTCGGGAGCGAGGAGTACGAGAACCGTCTGCAGGAGTTGCAGCACCAGCATAACCGACGCCACCGCCAAGCCTTCGAGCAACTGCATCACGACGCCGAGCGCAACAGCATCGCGCTGGTGACCACGCCGACCGGTTTCGCGTTCGCTCCCATGAACGAGGAGGGTGAGGTCATCGCGCCGGATGCGTTTCAGCAACTGCCGGAGCAGGAGCGCCAACGCTTCCAGGCGATGATCGAATACTTGCAGAACCAGCTTCAAGAGCTGTTCCAGCAGTTTCCGCAGTGGCAGAAGGAAATGCAGCAGTCGGTTCGCCAGCTCAACGAGGAGATGACGCTTCTCGCCGTTGGCCATCCCATCGAGGAGTTGGCTGAGCGCTACGGAGACCATCCTGTCGCCGTGTCGCACCTGAATGCCATCCGGGACGATCTGGTGGTCGACTTCGAAGTGTTTCGCTCGGGGGAGAAAGAACAGATCGAACTGCTTCTGCACCGTTACCAGGCCAACCTGCTCGTGCATTCCGAAGCGAACGAAGGGGCGCCTGTTATCTACGACGATATGCCGACGCATCAGCGTCTCGTGGGGCGTATCGAGTATTTGGTGCATCACGGCACGCTGGTTACGGACTTCACTCAGATTCGCCCGGGGGCGTTGCACCGTGCCAACGGGGAATACCTGTTGCTGGACGTGCGCAAACTGCTCACGCACCCGTTCGCCTGGGGAACCCTGAAGCGAACCCTGTCCGCCGCGGAGATCCGGCCCGAGTCGCTGGAGAAGACCTACGGCTTCTGGACCACGGCGAGCCCTGAACCGGAGCCTGTGCCGTTGAGCGTGAAGGTCATTCTGCTGGGTGATCGGATGCTCTACTACCTGCTCGCTGCCCACGATCCGGACTTTGCGGACCTGTTCAAGGTGGAGGCGGACCTTGAGGACGATCTCCCTGCGGATGCGCAGGCGCGAGAGCTGTACGCGCGCATGATCGCCACTAGAGGAGTCCACCAGCGAGGATTTTCTGGTCCTCGGCAAGATCGGGCATCGCCGTGCAATGGGCCTGCGGGTGGGCGCGACGGCGAGAGCAATCATGGCCCGTGCCAAGGGCCCCATGATGATCTACGAGCCTTATGCGGGATCCGCGTCCCCGGCAGTGATCGCGGTGGTCGTGCCCCCTGGCGGCCAAGGGCTGCGCGCCCTGCAGGCCGCAGCGGCCCTGGCCGGCGAGAACGGGTCATCCTTGGCGGTGCTGTTACCGCGGGAACATGACACCAGCGAGGCACACTCCGAAGGCGTCGTGCGGGCGTTCCTGCAGGAAATCGGGATTCAAGTCCCCGTGCAGTGTATCCGCCGCGTGACCTGGAACAGCATGCTGCAGGTCCTCCGGGAGGAATCGGCGGGGCAACTGGTCGTTCCCCGTCAGTGGGCGATGCGGACTTCGCAGCGGGGAGCCGATCTCGCGGAGGATGCGATCATGCCCGTGGTCGTTATTCCCTGAGCCTCACTCACGGGTTTCATCGGCGTTCCGGAATCCCGTTGACGGGCGTCAATGACCCCGCCGTCCTGGCAGTGCTATGGAGAACTCAGGGCATGCCGGAATGGCCGGTCTGTCGGATACGGGAACATCATGGGGAGGTTTGGTTATGGCGCAGGATAAGGGGTTGAGCAAGGCTCGCGAAGAGGCCCCGTCCGGGGTGGCGAAATCGGGCAGCCGGTGGCCGGATTTGTTCGACGACTACGATCGGTGGTTCGAGGAATTCCTGCCCCGGCGCTGGTTGTCCGGCCTCCCGGAACCGTCGTTGCGCGCTCGCTGGCCGCAGCGGCACCCCGGTATGCCCAGAGTCGACGTGGTGGATCAGGACAAGCAGCTGTTGGTCCGTGCCGAGATTCCCGGCGTTGAGCGTGACGACATCGACGTGTCGGTGACGGACAACCTGGTCACCATCCGCGGGCGCTCTCATCACGAGGACACCAAGGAGGAGGGCGTGTACTTCCGCCGGGAGATCAGCCACGGCGAGTTCGAGCGCACCGTGGCTTTGCCCGGCGAGGTGGATGCCGACAAGGCCAGGGCCCGGTTCGAGAACGGCGTGCTGGAGCTGACGCTGCCGAAGGTCAACGAGGTTCGGCGCCGCCGGATCGAGGTGGAATAGCGGATCTGCCTGCGGGCCACCGGGAGCGAAGCCATGGCTGCAAAACGTGTTCTCTTCCGGTCGGCCGCGCGGGAGAAGGTGCTCTCCGGCGCGACGCAGCTGGCGGATGCCGTGCGCGTGACACTGGGACCGAAGTCGAAGGCAGTGTTGATCCAGAAGCACTGGGGGGAGCCGCTGGTCTGCGACGACGGGGTGACCATTGCCAAGGAGCTCGAGCTCGAGGATCCAGAGGAGAATCTGGGCGCCCAGGTGTTGCGCCAGGCTGCCGAGAAGACAGGGGACGTGGTCGGTGACGGCACCAGCACAGCCACGATCCTGGCGCACGCGATTTTCGCGGAAGGGCTGCGCAATGTGGTGGCCGGTGCCAGTGCCATCGATCTGAAGCGCGGGCTGGAACGCGGTCTTCGGGTGGCCGTGGAGGACCTGGCTGGCCGTTCCAGGAAACTGTCCACGCGCGCCGAGCGAGCCCAGGTTGCCACCCTGTCCGCGCACGGCAACAGGGAAATCGGGGAGCTGGTCGCGGAAGCCATCGAGAAGGTTGGCGAGGACGGCGTCATCACCGTTGAAGAGTCCCGGACCACCGAAACCGCGCTGGAAGTGGTCGAGGGCTTGCGGTTTGACCGGGGATACATCTCTCCCTACTTCATCACCGAGCCGACGCGCATGGAAGCCACCCTTGACGATCCCTCGATATTCCTCACCGACCGCAAGCTGACCAATCCGAAGGAGCTGGTGCCACTGCTCGAGCAGGTCGCCGAGGCCGGGCGCCCGGTGCTTGTGGTCGCTGACGACGTGGCCGGCGAGGCGCTGGCAACGCTTATCGTCAATCACCTGCGTGGCGTTCTCCGGTGCGTAGCAGTCAAGGCTCCGGGGTTCGGGGACCGTCGCAAGGCCATGCTGGGGGATCTGGCGGCGGTCACCGGAGCGACAGTGGTTTCGGACGAGTTGGGCCAGCGAATGCAGGAACTCGGGCTGTCCCAGCTCGGACGTGCCACCCGCGTGGTGGTCGATTCCGCCAACACCACGATTATTGGCGGTGGCGGGAGCGCGGAGACCATTCAGGGGCGTGTGCAGCAGATACGTCGTGAGCTCGACAAGAGCACCAGCGACTACGATCGCGAGAAGCTGGAAGAGCGCATCGCACGGCTGAGCGGAGGCGTTGCGGTCATACGTGCGGGCGCCCCCTCGGAGACCGAAATGAAGTCCCGCAAGG
>SKYZ01000084.1 GCA_007127625.1 Aquisalimonas sp.
AGGCAGTACGCGGCGTCGAGCAGGTGGCGCTGCGTGAGGCACTGGACCGGATCCTGGCGCAGGACATCCACTCCCCCGTCAACGTCCCGTTCCACGACAACTCCGCCATGGATGGCTACGCGCTGCGCGGCGCCGATGTCCCCGGTACCGGGACTGCGGCGCTGCGCTGCGTCGGCACCATACTGGCGGGGCAGGCCATGGAGAACACACTGCAGCAGGGCGAGTGCGTGCGCATCATGACCGGGGCTCCCATCCCGCCGGGGGCGGATACAGTGGTGATGCAGGAGAACGTCCGGGTCGACGGCGAACAGGTGGTCATCCCCGCGGGCGAAACCCCCGGACAGAACGTGCGTGAAGCCGGCGAGGACCTGCGCCGGGACGCCGTCGTGCTCACACGGGGCCAGCGCGTGCGGCCGGCGGAGCTGGGCGTGCTCGGCAGCCTGGGCCTGGTGGAGGTGCCCGTCTACCGGCGGGTACGGGTTGCGTTCTTCTCCACCGGCGATGAACTGCGCACCGCCGGCAGCATTCTGCGCGCCGGCGAGATCTACGACAGCAACCGTTACAGCCTCTACGGCATGCTGCGCCACCTGGGCGTCGAAGCCACCGACATGGGCGTGGTCAGCGACGATCCGGACACCATGGAGCGCGCCTTCGCCGACGCCGCCTCCTTCGCCGATGCCATCATCACCTCCGGTGGTGTCTCCGTCGGCGAAGCGGACTTCGTCAAGCAGATCATGAACCGGCTCGGCCAGGTGGGCTTCTGGAAGATCGCCATGCGCCCCGGGCGCCCGCTGGCATTCGGAACCATCGGTGAGGCGCGCTTCTTCGGCCTGCCGGGCAACCCGGTTTCCGTGGTGGCCACCTGGTACCAGTTCGTGCAGCCGGCCCTGAAGCGGCTCATGGGCGAACACCCGGAGCGCCCCACGGGCTTCCCGGTCCGCGCCGGCGAAGATCTGCGCAAGCGGCCGGGGCGCACGGAGTTCCAGCGCGGCATCCTGCAGCGCGACGAACGCGGCAAACTCTTCGTCACATCCACGGGAAGCCAGGGATCAGGAATCCTCAGCTCGGTAAGCCGGGCCAACTGCTTCATCGTCATCCCCCACGACAGCGGCAACGTGCCCGCCGGCCAGCTGGTGGAGGTGCAACCGTTCGAGGGAGTGATGGCGTAAGCCGGCGATGTCCGGCCGCTCAGGCGCGGCAGATGGCTGTCGGCCCATGGCCGCCGGCGACAGCGGGTAGCACGGAAATCACTTCGCCACCCTGGAGCGGGGTTTCCAGGCCTGCCAGTGCATTGAGATTGCGCTCGCCCACGAACACGTTCACATAGGGCCGTACCGCACCCTCAGGGGTAAGGAGACGCTGACCAAGGGCCGGGTACTGCCGGGCGAGCTCCCCCAGAATGTCACCCACCGTGGCACCGCTGACCGCCAGTTCCGCCTGGTCGCCCGCGTGCGAACGCAGGGGCGAGGGAATGCGTACCGTTACCGTATGCATAGCGATCCTGTACCGTTAAAGACCACGTGTTTTCTCAGTCCTGACGCTCGAAGTGCAGCAATGCCCGCCTGAACCGTCCGTTCTCCAGGCGCCAGCCACGAACGTCGGGAACTTGGTCCCGCGGCCGGCCGACGATGACATACAGCCAGCCCGGCCAGGCGTGCCGCTCATCGGTGACCGAGGGCACCCCGGCGGAATCCGGATGGCTGTGCCACACCCCAAGGACACTCACCCCCCGCTGATCCCACTCTCGCTCGGCGTGCATGTACTCCAGTGGATCCAGCGCGTAGTGATCCCGGGGCCGGGGGGAGCAATTCCGCAACTGCGTCACGTCCTCCACCGTGTCGCCACGGCCCAGCAACAGGCCGCACACTTCCTCGGGCCAGCCCTCCAGGGTGTGCCCCAGGAGGCGGCGCCGCACTTCCGGCATGACGATCGTCCTGCCATCGCCCGAGGGATAGCGCTGCACGTCCTGTCCCTCCGGGGGGAGCTTCTGCGAGCCGGTCATGCTGTTATCGTACCAGTTCGCCGTCGCAGGCAGGCGCCGTTTCTGGTCCAATACGAACCGTTCCGAACACCACGTCAGAGGCAAAACCGGGGAGAACCATGCGCCACACCGCACCCGAAGGCGGCACGCGAGTCGTGCTGCTGGTGGGCACCCAGAAGGGACTGTTTCGCCTTGAGAGCGACCCGCACCGGGAGACATGGCACATGGACGGGCCGCTGATCGCCGGCTACGAAATCACCCACGCCTGGCTGGATCCACGCCGCCCCGGGCGCGGCTACGCCGCCGCCAATCACCTGATCTGGGGCGCTCACGTCTATCGGACCGACGACGGGGGGCACCACTGGGAGTCGTTGCCGCGGCCGCCAATGCACCCCGTGGGTGAACACGAGACCGCCCTGCGCGCCGTGTGGCATCTGGCCCCCGGCCCTGCGGCGCAGCCCGACACGCTGTACGCCGGGATCGATCCCGCCGGGCTGTTCGTCAGCACCGACGCCGGCAACCACTGGGCCGGCGTGGACGCGCTGAATCATCACCCGACACGTGCGCAATGGGAGCCGGCCAAGGGCGGCTATTTCGTGCACTCCATCCAGGTGGCATCAGACCGCCCGCAGCGTCTGTTTGCCGCTGTCTCCGCCGGTGGCGCCTATCGCAGCGACGACGCCGGTGACTCCTGGCAGCCCATCAACCGTGGCGTCCGCGCCGAACACCTGCCGACGGAGTGTCCGGACACCGGGCACAACATCCACCGCCTGGTGGCCCATCCAAGGAATTCGGACCGCCTCTACCGGCAGTGCTACAACGGCGTCTATCGCAGCGACGACGCCGGTGACTCCTGGACCGAGATCTCCGCCGGACTGCCCAGCGACTTCGGCTATGTCGCGGTCACCGAACCTGACGCTCCCGATTCCCTGTACGTCATCCCCATCGACAGCAATCACCTGCGCACCGCCGTGGATGGTCGTCTGCGCGTCTACCGCACCGACGACGCCGGCGCCAGCTGGACGCCGCTCACCGACGGTCTGCCCCAGCAGCACGCCTACGTCACGGTACTGCGCGACGCCATGTGCGTGGATGACCTGCCCGAATGTGGCGTGTACTTCGGCACGTCCAGCGGCCACCTGTTCGCCAGCCGCAACCGCGGCGAGAGCTGGCAGCCACTGACCGCCTTCCTGCCGCGCATTCTCTCTGTCCAGGCACGGGTGGTGCCGCCGGAGGATAAGCCATGACGGTGCAGCCCCTGCTCGAGGCCCTGGGAGCGGAACGCGGCATCGTTTGCGCGGTAGGTGCCGGTGGCAAGAAGACCCTGCTCTACCATCTGCTGCAGCACCACCCCGGGCGTACCGCCATGACCGCCACGGTATTCACCTATGAACCGCCGCGACGCCTGGAAGCGGCAGTGGTGCTGGACGATGAGGCCGGCCTGCGGGAACGGGTGCCGGGCCATCTGGCCGGTCGCATCCTCTATGCCCAACCCTCGGACAAAGCGGGACGCCTGGCCGGAGTCAGCGCCGAAACCCTGACCGCCATTCACCATGCCGGTGAATTCGACCTTACCGTGGTCAAGGCCGATGGTGCCCGCATGCGGCGCATCAAGGCGCCACGGGAGGACGAGCCGGTGATTCCCGCCGGTGCCGACGCGGTGTTGCTGGTGGGCTCGGTGCACGCCCTGGCCCGTCCGCTGAACGAACGCATTGCGCACCGGCTGGAGCAGGTTCTGAAGGTCACCGGCATGCAGCCGGAACAGCTCCTGACCCCGGCCACCATGGCCCGCCTTTTTACCCATCCCGAAGGCCTCCAGCGCGGCACCGGGGCCCTGGTGGCAATCCCGGTGCTGAACATGGTGGACAGCGACGTGGACCGGGAAGCCGCCCAGGCAGTGGCCCACCACATTCTCGCCGACAGCGACCGCTTCGACCGCGTCGTGCTCACCAGCCTCCGC
>SKYZ01000063.1 GCA_007127625.1 Aquisalimonas sp.
TAGGCGCCCATGATCGACCTCTTCCTCGAGTATCAACACCTGTTCTGGTGGATGGCTGCGGCGTCGATGGTCATGCTGGTGGCCGGCGTGTTCATCGTGCCGTGGATCGTGGTGCGCCTGCCCGCCACCTACTTCGCTCACCGTCACCGCGACGAGCGCGTGGTCGGCCGCCGTCACCCTGTGGTGGGCGCGGCCATCCTGGTGGTCAAGAACGCGGTGGGGCTGGTTCTGGTCCTTGCCGGCATCGCCATGCTGGTGCTGCCGGGGCAGGGGATTCTGACCATTCTGGTGGGGCTGACGCTGCTGAACTTTCCGGGAAAGTATCGCCTGGAACGCTGGATCGTGACGCGGCCGGCGGTGCTGGAGCCCATCAACTGGCTTCGTCGGCGCCGGGGTCGGCCGCCGCTTGCGTTCTGAGTCGCAGGGAAACACTGAGCAACTCGCGCGCAGAGGTGCGCGGGAATTGCTAGGCGGTGATGTGCTCCAGCGCGAGATTGGCCTGGTCGGAGAAATGCAGCACGCTCTGGATCGCCTCGCCATCCAGCAGACGCTGACTGGGAATCCGGTCGGTGTAGATCAGGCCGATCTCGCGATTGCGGATCACCAACGGCGCCAGCACCGCATCCATGCCTCCAATCCGGCGCTGAAACAGCGCTGCGTGATGGCGGGCCTGTTCTTCCGTGCCCAGGTTCATCAGCTGCAGAACCGTCTGGCCACGCAGCGCGGCCCGCACGACCGCCAGATCATCGCCGGCGAGATCTCCCCCCAGGGTCTCCGCCAAGGCCCCGGTCTGATCCCCCACTGCGTAGCGGACCCGTAGCGCCGTGCGTCCCTGGTTGTAGATGGCGATCAGGGTGCGGTCCATGCCGACACCGCGGTGCAGGCCTTCCAGAATCATCTCCAGCACGGCGTGGGTGCTCGGGCGCTCGCGCATCACCACCGACAGCTCCCGCAGGATCTTGAGCTGAAGCACCGGAGCGGGCCGATGAACGCGGACCACCGCCTCGTCCGCCCGGGATTCGGGAGCTTTGGGCGGTGCTGCAGCTGAGGCCGGGATGCCGAAGGCCTCCGCAATTCGAACACTTTCCTCCCGGGCCTCACCCAGAAGGGAGCGCATCCGCCCCGGGGCCACGCCGCACTGCTCCACAACGACCTTGACCACATCATCCACTGCATCGGACTGCCAGCCCTGCTGGCGAATGCCGGCCTCGATCCGGTGCCCCAGGCGGATGCAGCCGACCTGCCCGGTGACCACATCGCGACGGGACTGGATGGTGTGCTCGATCAGATCCCCGAGGCGCCAGGAGCGCGCCAGGTGACTGGACAGCTCCTGCAGCCGGAAGCCGAGCACCTCGCGCTCCAGCAGCGCGGAGGGCTGATCCTCCCTGGCAAGCCCCTGCTCCATGGCACGCGCTTCGGCTTCGTCGCAGAAGCACCAGAACGCCATTTCACCAAGCCGCAACAGGAGCGCGGCGACGAAGACCTGCTCGGTCCCGGCCATGCCCTGCTCCCGGGCCAGCAACCGCGCCTGGGTGGCGGCGAATACGGACTCCCGCATGATCCGCAGCAGGCGCTCCCGCGTGGAACCGCGCAGCAGCGTATCGATCACCGACAGCGAGATGCCGATGGTGCGAACCGTGTCGAATCCCAGCAGCACCACGGAGCGGCTGATGGTGCTGATCTCCTGGCCGGTGCGGTTGAACAGGGCGCTGTTGGCGGTGCGCAGCACCCCGGAAGTCAGCGCCGCGTCCTGCAGGACCACGGTGGCCAGTTCCTGGGTGGAGGCATCCGTGTCGGCGGCGATCTCGCACAGCCGCTGCACGGTGCGGTTGAGGATCGGCAGATCCTCGTTGTCCAGACGCCCCAGCCAGCGCTCCAGCGCCTCCGTACTCGAGATTTCGGTTGTTCGTGCCATGGCGGCATTGTACGGAGCGGACGCCGGAGCAACCGTGCCTGTTTCACACGCGGGCACCGTGGCGACCTGACCGTCACGCAGCCGCGCATGGTGTCGTTCCAGCCTCAGGGTGGTTACTCTGGCGGCATGAACACATCAGATCGGCGCGACCACCGGCCATGAAACGTGCACGCGAGACAATGCTGCCACCGGGAGTTGCCGAGAGAATCCTGCAGCACACCTCCGAGGGCGTGCTGCTGTGCGATCACCGGCACCGGATCTACTGGGTCAACGATGCCTTTGCACGGATCATGGGCTATGCCCTGGCGGAAATCCGGGGGCAGCCAATGACCATCTTCCGGTCCGGTCACCACGACAGCGCGTTCTACGAAGCCATCTACGAGACCCTCCTGCACCAGGGCTGGTGGGAAGGCGAAATGTGGCGTCGCTGCCGCAATGGCGGGATCTCGCCGGTATTTGTCAATGTCACGCGTATTGAGGGGCCGACACCGGAGGATACCTATTACGTCGATTTCGTTACCGATCTTGCGGACTACAAGCGCCACGAGCGGCGCGTTGAGTTTCTGATCGGCCACGATCCCCTCACGGAGCTACCCAACCGGGTTCTGCTCCAGGATCGTCTCAAGAGCGCCCTGAGACGCGCTCACCGCCACGGCAAGAGGCTCGCGGTCCTGTTCGCCGACCTGGACAATCTCAAGGAGATCAACGACAACTACGGACACCTGGTGGGCGATACCGTGCTACGGGAGGCCGCCTCCCGACTGCGTTCCACCGCGCGGGAAGAAGACACCGTCGCCCGCATGAGCGGGGACGAGTTCGTCGTCCTGGTGGAGAACATGGACGACATCCGGGATGCAGAGCGAGTCCGTGATGCCATTCATCGATCTTTCTCGGCGCCCCTGGAGCACGGAGACGACCAACTGCAGATGGCCATCAGCATCGGAATCAGCCATTATCCCGATGACGGCACCGACACCGACGCCCTGCTCGCGCACGCGGATGCATCAATGTATCGTGCGAAACGGGCGGGACGTGGCCGCTCGGGCCACGGCACATCCGACATCGATAATCAGTAACAGGGCGAAAAGCAGAGAGCCATGACGGACACAGTCAAGTTCCTTCTGGATGAAACGCGCATCCCGCGCCACTGGTACAACATCAATGCCGATCTGCCGGAACCCTTGGCGCCGGTGCTCCACCCGGGCACCCAGCAGCCGGTGACGGTGGACGATCTGGCGCCGCTGTTCCCCTACGGCGTGATCGAACAGGAGATGAGCACCGAGCGGGAGATCGAGATCCCCGGGCCGGTGCGGGATGTCTACCGCCAGTGGCGCCCGTCGCCGTTGTACCGCGCCCGTCGTCTGGAGCAGGCGCTGGGCACGCCGGCGCGCATCTACTACAAGTACGAAGGGGTCAGCCCCACCGGCAGCCACAAGCCCAATACCGCGGTGGCGCAGGCCTTCTACAACAAGCAGGAAGGCGTGAAGCGAATCACCACCGAAACCGGCGCGGGGCAGTGGGGTTCCTCCCTGGCGCTGGCAGGCGCCATGTTCGGCCTGGAGATCGCCGTGTACATGGTCAAGGTGAGCTTCCAGCAGAAGCCGTACCGGCGTGCGTTCATGGAGAGCTTCGGCGCGACCTGCATCGCCAGCCCCAGTGATACCACCCAGGCGGGACGCGACGTCCTTGCGGATCACCCGGACAGCACCGGCAGCCTGGGGATCGCCATCAGCGAGGCGGTGGAGATGGCCGCCCAGCGTGAAGACACCCGCTATGCCCTGGGCAGCGTGCTCAACCACGTGCTGCTGCACCAGACCGTCACCGGCTTGGAGGCCCAGGAGCAGCTGGCCATGGCCGGCGACGACCCGGACATGATCATCGGCTGCACTGGCGGCGGCAGCAACTTCGCTGGCATCGCCTTCCCGTTCATCGGCGAACACCTCCGCGGCGGCCGTCAACGCGAGATCATCGCCGTGGAGCCCTCGGCCTGCCCCACCCTGACCAAGGGCA
>SKYZ01000252.1 GCA_007127625.1 Aquisalimonas sp.
GTCAGGAAGTCTGCCGCCGGTGCAACGGCCAGGGCACTGTCCGCAGCGTGGAATCGCTGTCGCTCTCCGTGCTGCGGCTGCTCGAAGAAGAGGCCATGAAGGACAAGACGGCGAAGGTGCTTGCCCAGCTTCCCGTGGACGTGGCCACGTTCCTTTTGAACGAGAAACGCGACACGCTGGGCCTGATCGAGTCCCGGCACGGCGTCCAGGTCATACTGATCCCCAATCGGAACCTGGAGACGCCCCACTACTCCGTGGACCGCATCCGTGGTGACGATAGCTCCGCCGACGATTCCAGTTATCGGCTCGTTGCCGCGGACAAGGAAGCCGAACAGCCCTACGGCACCCAGGATCCCAAGCGGCGTAGCGAAGAACCAGCGGTACGCGCCATTGCCCCCTCGGCGCCGCCGGCACCGGAACCTGCACCGACAGAGGCGCAGCCGGCGGCCCCCCGGGCGGGCACGACTGCAACCAGTGACAGCGAACGCCGCACCACCGGTCTGACCGGTGTCTTCAAGTGGCTGAGCTCGGTACTTGTCGGCGACAACGCTTCGTCAACGTCTGGCAGCGAAACCAGCGCCGCAAACCAGGAAGCGTCCACCGCCACCACCACCGGCGGCAGCGCCTCGGCGGCCGACCAGGGCGGACGCTCCTCGACCCAGGCCCGTGGTAGCAGCAATCGTGGCGGCAACCGGAACCGCCGTGGTAGCGGTTCCACTCAGGCAAAGGGCAGTAGCACGGGGTCCGGCAAGGATGGCAAACCGGCGGACACCACCGGCGAGCAGTCCGGGACCACATCCGCCAAGCAGAAGCCCGTGGCGAAGAAAGGCGATGGGGAGTCCACTGCCGACACCTCCACAAGCGCCGACAAGGGCAGCGATGCCAGCACGGCGACTGCCGACAGCACCACGGCCGAAGAACAGGCACGCTCCGGCCGCAGCCGCCGTGGTCGTCGTGGTGGCAGGCGCCGTCGCCGTGGTTCCGGCCAGGGCGGCGACGATGCTGGCCAGCAACAGGAATCCGCGCAGGCGCAGAACGGGAGCACACAGGCGTCTGCGACCGACTCCCAGGACGGTTCCGACAACGACAGCCGCCAGATGCCGAAACCGGACAGTGCAGCGAAGCAGCAGACGGCGGCGACCGATTCCTCCGCTTCCTCCGCCAGCGGCGACGGCAACGGTGACAGCAGCACTACCGCCGACGACACCGATCAAGCGCGTCAGCGCCCGCGCCGGCGAGGGGGCCGTGGACGGCGCCGTGGTGGCAGCAGCCAGACTGCGACCGACGGGGGAGACGGTACCGCGGATACCGTCGAAACCGAAACGACCACTGCCACTGGCGACAAGCCGGCATCAACGGATAGCCCCGAGGCTGACACCCAGGCAGACACCGGCGCGTCGGCGGAAACCGAGGCCCGGGCACATACCGCGAAGCCGAAGCAGAAAGATCCCAGGCAGCGCAACGGGCGGCCACGGATCCCCGCGGGGGCCCGTTCCGGAACGCCCGACACAACGGCTGCCACTGCGACGGAGGCTGAGGTACACAGCGCCGGGGCAACCGGTGACCCATCGCCGTCCGGAACATCCGACACCGCATCAGCGGCCAGCGGCGGCACGGACTCCACACGCTCCGAGCCCGAGCCGTCCGCCTCTGATGATGAGTCTGTACCCGTCGCACAGGACGGTGCCCCCTCCTCCGGGGAGGTCACTGCCGAGCAGCGGCCTCGGACTCCAGAGACGCCGGAACCGGAACCGAAGGCGGAAGACGCTGTACCGGCGGAGGCTCCGGACGAGCAGAAGAAGGCTGACCCTGCCGATCAGGGGGAGCAGCCGTCCACACCTGCGGCCAACTCCGACCACCCCGAGGGCCGCCAGGCAGCTGAAGACCTTGAAGGCACTGCAGAGGAGGCCGGACCGGCTGACTCATTGGCTAAGACCAGCGAGGAAGAGAC
This sequence comes from Aquisalimonas sp., assembly GCA_007127625.1. Classification (GTDB taxonomy): domain Bacteria; phylum Pseudomonadota; class Gammaproteobacteria; order Nitrococcales; family Aquisalimonadaceae; genus Aquisalimonas. The sequence goes on from SKYZ01000252.1 coordinate 1,952, forward strand.
CAGCGGCAGAACCTGAACCCGCTGGAGCCGGTACCGCGCAGCAGGCGCGGTACCGGGCCCGTGTTCCCGGATGGCCCGGGAACGACGCCGGCTTCTCTTCCGGAAAGCTTATTAAATGCCGTGCTGGCGGCGTAGATGCTCCAGGAACCCGCGGGCCCCCTCCTCCACCAGATCCAGCACACGCTCGAATCCCCGGTCCCCGCCGTAGTACGGATCCGGCACTTCGTCCTGGGACGCCTCGGCCGCAAACTCCAGGTACATGCGGACCTTGTCCCGGTGCGCCTGTGGCGCCTCTGCGAGCAGGATGTCCAGGTTACCCCGGTCCATCGCCAGCAGGTAGTCGAAGTATTCGTAATCGGAGAACTCCACCTGGCGCGCCCGTAGGTCGCTGATCTCCACCCCGCGTTTGCGCGCCGCCTCCTGGGCCCGGGGATCCGGCGGCCGACCGACGTGATAGCCGTGGGTGCCAGCAGATTCGGTCTCCACCTGCCCGTCCAGCTCGGCCTCACGCAGTAGCTGACGGAACACGCCCTCGGCCGTCGGCGAGCGGCAGATATTGCCCATACAGACAAACAGAACGCGCGCTTTTATCTCATTACTCATGGAGTTAGCCGGCTTCCTTAGTGTTGCACTATAAGAAATAATATTGTTTTGCATGCTAACATAATCAAGCACATAGGAAGGGGGTTTCGGAGGAAAGCTCCGGGGGATACTTACTGGACCCGTAGCCGATCTATCGGTGGTGGGCAGCAATATCGGTAACATCCTGCTGATCCTGGGCGCGTGCGCCATCATCGCCCGCTCAGCATCACCCGCCTGGCGTTGGTGCGCCACGGCCTCTCTGTTGTCGGTGCCAGCGCCAGTAACCGGCAGGAAGGGGCGCAGATGACCGTGCTGCCAGGCAAGCCCCTGACCATCGGGCTGGCGCTGGTTGTCGGCCTGACGCTTCTGATCATCGGTCCGCAAGCCCTTGTGGACCGGTCGCAGTCACTAACATCGGATGCTGGACCCTTCGACCTGTCATTCACTATCGGGGCGGACTCTTACCAGGGCGCGTTTGCCCCGCTCCAGAGGCAGGCGCATGATCACGCCCTGGTTTGATCTCACCGACCTCCCTGTAAGGGCCCTGGTATTGACCTGGTGAGAGATCAGAATAATCGGATCATCTGATCCCATCGCATTGACATGCCTGATGGTATCGCGAGTCTGTCGCCCGCGATCACCCCGGCCGGCGAAGAACGAGTTCAGCGGCGGGAATTCCTCCACCTCGCCCACATTCATTTCCTGACCAGTATCCATGCTCCGACACCACTGACTGGAGAGTACGCGTGCCCGTTCGATGCCGTGCTTCCGCAGAAACGGCTTCCAGGCGCGTGCCTGCTCTCTCCCGCGAGCGTTGAGGTTTTGCTGGGTCGAGCAGTCGTCAATCCGGAAGCGGGGTGGGTCGCCGGTGCCCGGCGCCAGGGCGTGTCGCAGGATCAATACCGCTTTTCCCTCGGGCAAAAGCGCCAAGGATTCTTCCTTCTCTCCAGCGACCACCATCGGGGGTAGCCAGAAAAGCATCACGGTCAGCAGTAACAGTGATGCTGTCCGACTCCAGCAGCCACCACGCGCTTCCATGATCACAACGGGAGCAGTCATTCTCTTTCCTTGAAAATGCCGATACAATCAATGTACATTTTTGATACACCCATCTCCTCACTGAATCGATTCCTGGCTCAATGAATGCAGACCGGCCCGGAATCCACACCCGCACGGCTGGCATCGCCAGTCACAACAGAATGGGTACTCTTATGAAAGAACAGGACAATCCTCTGGCATCCCCGCTTTTCAATGCCGCCGCCGAACTGGCCTTTGACTCGGTAATGGTCAGCCGCGCCACCGACACGCATGGCGGATCGGAGATTGTTTATGTCAATGAGGGCTTCACGGAGCTCACGGGCTATCAAGCGGACGACGTGATCGGGAAAACGCCGGGCCTGTTGCAGGGACCGGACACGGACAAGATGGTGACTGACCGGCTTGCCGAGGATCTGAAAAACGGGCGCACCTTCCACGGTCAGACGGTCAACTACCGCAAGGACGGCAGTGCGTTCAACATGGAATGGAAGGTGACACCGGTAGCCAGTGATGGAAAGGCGACCTATTACCTCGCCGTCCAGCGTGAGGTCAGCGACCGTTGAGGGCTTGAGTCGGTGGGCAAGACCGCTGGAACCATCCCGTCAGCGGGTCGGCGCGAACGGCCGGAGGTTGGCGCATGAATCCTGTTTTGATTGCCGGCGCCCTGCTTGGCCTGCTGTCAGTGGTGGTCGGGGCCTCAGCCGAACATCTGCTGCAGGGGCGGGTCGATGACGAGGTGTTTCGCTGGGTGATGACGGCGATCCGCTATCACCAGGTCGGGGCGCTGATCGTTTCTGCGCTTGGTCTGGCGCTGATCGTCCTTCGCGGGCATCGGGTTCAACCCCTGCTGGCGATGGCGAGCTGGCTGTTCGTGGCCGGAACGGTGCTGTTCAGCTTCAGTATCTATGTGGCCGCTCTGACCGGTGTGCAGGCGCTTACCTACCTGACACCATTCGGCGGGGTGACACTGATGCTGGCCTGGTTGGTGCTGATCGGGGCGGGAGTTCGAGCCGGTTCAGGTGCCGATGCCTGAACCCTGGCGCAGGATGTGCGCCACCCGCTCCAGGTCGGCGGGGATATCCACGCCCGGGCCGGCGTCGCCGTAGACTTCGCCCGCGTGAATCGCCATGCCGTGCCAGAGTACTCGCAGTTGCTCCAGTGACTCCGTCGCCTCCAGGGGTGCCGGTTCAAGCGCGGGATAGGCGCGCAGGAAGCCCGCCCGATAGGCGTAGATCCCCAGGTGTCGCAACCATCCCGAGAGCCGCTCGGGGCGGCCCTGGTGCTCGCGGTCCCAGGGAATCGGTGCGCGGCTGAAGTACAGCGCGTGTCCCGAGCGGGAACGCACTACCTTGACCACGTTGGGGTTGTGGAGCTCGGCCGTTTCCTGCAGGGGCGTGGCCAGCGTGGCCACGGGTGTCTCCGGGTTGTCGTGCAGATTGGCAACCAGCGCGCGGATGAAAGCCGGCGGCATCAGGGGTTCATCTCCCTGGACATTGACCACGACTTCGTCGTCCCCCAGGCCGAGGATACTTACGACTTCGGCAAGGCGATCGGTGCCGGAGGGGTGGTCGGCACGAGTCATCACCACGTCCACGCCCAGTTCCCTGCATCGGGTCTCTATGCGTTCATCGTCGGTGGCCACTGTGACCTGGCCTGCCCCGCTTTCACGGGCACGCTGCACCACGTGGCGCACCATTGGCCAGCCGGCGATCTCGGCCAGCGGTTTGCCGGGAAAGCGGCTGGAGCCGTAGCGGGCCGGAATGACTACTTGAAAGTTCATTGCTCGCGCCTCCCGCGACCGCCGCTGAAGCGCTCCAGCGCACTGCGCACCCGGGCCTTGAGGGCGCGCTCGGTCTCGGCGGTCAGCACCGTCTCCGCCGGTACGGCCCAATGACGAGGGCCGGCGTAGGCGCGGCACTTCACGGCGTCCTTCTCGGTCATGAACACGGGTAGATCATCAGCGAAGTTCACGTCCTTCGCCGCGAAGGGGTAATGGTCCGCAAACGGGTGCCGGACGGTGTCGATGCCGTAGCGGCCCAACGCGGCAAAGAACCGGTCCGGGTTGCCGATGCCGGCAATGGCGTGCGCCTGTTCGCCGGCGAAGTCGGTGAGCGGTCTCGTTTGGCCCTCGTCGGAAACGCTGACCGCCCTGGATATCCGCAGCGTGAAATAGTATGGCGTCAGCCACGAGGGGCCACCGTTGGCCACCAGCAGATCGACGCTGCGCAACCGCCGCCGCGGCTCCCTCAGTGGCCCCGCCGGCAGGCAGTGCCCATTGCCCAGACCGCGCGCCGCGTCAATGACCACCACCTCCAGGTCCCGATTCAGTCGGTAATGCTGCAGGCCGTCATCCGAGACCACCACATCGCAACCGTAGGTCTCCAGCAGCGTCGTCGCCGCCTGCACGCGATCCGGACCTGCCACCACCGGGCAGCCGCTGCGCTGCGCCAGCAGCACGGGCTCGTCACCGACGTCGTAGGGATCGCTGTCGGCATTCACCAGTTGCGGCCACTCCTTGGATTGACCGCCGTATCCCCGGGTGATAATGCCCGGATGCTTGCCCATGGAGCGGAGGTAGCGCGCCATCCACAGCACCAGCGGGGTCTTGCCCGTGCCGCCGACGAAAATGTTGCCGATCACCAGCACCGGTGCATTGATGCGCTCTCGGCGCAATATGCCCCAACGGTAGGCCTGGCGTCGGCTGGCAGCCACGCAGCGGTACAGCCAGGACGCCGGCAGCAGGGCCAGGGAGCGTGAGGTGTTGCGCAACCAGAACTCCGGGAACCCGGTCACTCGTCCTCCGGAACCGTGGCAATGGAGACGCTGGAGATCTCGGCGCGGCCGGCCGCATCCAGGGCCGTGACCAGGGACTGGTGCGGCGTGCGGCCATCCGCCCGGATGATCACCGGGGCCTCGGGGTTGTCGGCCAGCGCCTGGTTGAGGGCACGCTCCACGGTCTCCGTCTGCTGATTCGCCAGCGCGTTACCGTTGACGAAATAGTCACCCTCGGCGTTGATCGTGAGTTCGATGGGGCTGTAGGCACGCTGCCCCGCGTCCATGGACGCTTCCGGCAGCGTCAGCTCCATGTCCGCCTCGTTGAGGAAGGTGGCGCTGACCATGAAGAAGATCAGCATCAGGAAGACCACGTCGATCAACGGCGTCAACGTGATCTCCGGCTCCTCCCGGCGTCGTGGCCGCAGGTTCACGTCCGCCCCCCGGCGTCACCCTCGACGGCGCTGCGTTCCCGCTGCCCCTGGATGACTTCCACCAGCTTCAGCGCTTCCTGCTCCATCTCCACCATGTGCTCATCCACGAGGCCGCGGAAATAGCGATAGGCCATCAGGGCGGGAATGGCGACAATGAGTCCGGCCGCGGTGGTCAGCAGCGCTTCCGAAATCCCGCCGGCAAGGTTGGCAGCGTCGCCGACTCCATGGGCGGTAATGGCACTGAACACACGGATCATGCCGATGACGGTGCCCAGCAGGCCCAGCAGCGGCGTGATGGAAGCGATGGTACCCAGGGTATTGAGGAATCGCTCCAAGCGATGAGCCTCGTGGCGGCCGGCATCTTCGATGGCCTCGAGCATGATGTCACGGCCGCTGCGCATGTTGGTCAGGCCCGCCGCCAGCACCCGCCCCAGGGATGAGCCTTCCCGCAACTGTCGCAGCTGTTGCGCATCCAGGGTGCCGTTCTTGACTTGGTGCCAGACGTGGGCCACCAGGTGCGGCGGCAGCACACGTCGCCGCTGCAACGCCCACACCCGTTCGCCGATGATGGCCAGGGCCAGCACCGAGCACAGGATGATAGGAACCATCACCCAGCCGCCTGCCGCAATCATTTCCAGCACGCCGAGATCCTCTCTGTGTCGTTGTTCCCTCGGGAAAGGCCAATGCATTCCCGCAAGTCGGCCGCGCGGCCGTCGGCAATGGCGCCGGGTCCCGGAACAGGCCCGCGCCGGTCGGCGGCTCCACGCGCACCGACCATTAGCGCAGCGAGCCCGCATGATAAACGATTCATGGCCCCGACCGAAGGGGCTCCAGGAGACGTCACGGTCGATTCCACCAGCCCGCCTGTCGCCGGCGCGGGCCGATCTGGAGGCCATCGCTGGCGACGAGTTCCACTGCCCCGTCCCGGCCGGTGATGTGTATGTCTATACCCCGGCGTTCGAGCCGTGCCAGGGTTTCAGGGTGCGGTAGCCCGTGGCGGTTGCCCGCATCGACAGGGACGATGGCAACCTCCGGGGCCAGCGCGTCGAGCATCGCCGGGGTCACCGCATCGCGGTGGCCACCCGCGGGCAGCACCACGGCATCCACCGAAGGCAGCGATTCCCAACGGATGGCCTGTCCCGGTTCGACGCCGGTGGCCAGAAGCAGCGATGCCGACGGCCCACGGACCAGAACCAGGCAGGCACCCCGGGCAAGCGGACCGTCGATGAAGCGCAGGTGTGAACGCTCCCGCCCATGCGGGCCGGGCGTGCCGCGACACCCCTTCTCAACATCACCGGCTGCGACACGCCATGCCTCCGGGGCCAGCTCGACCCGTTCTGCACCGCCGCGGTGTCCGGCACGGTCCCGGGTCAGCACGAGGCCGTCGGCTCCGCCCGGGGCCCTCCGCGCCAGCAGCGCGTTCACCGCCTCGCCGCGGCGACCGGCATCCACCACAACACTCCCCCCGGAGGTTTCCAGCACGGTCGCATGACCGTGTCCCACGTCCAGGACGGTGGCCCGCCACTCCCCGGGCACCGCGCCGTCCTGCGTCGCAGCCAACGCCGCGGCCGCGAACGGCAGCGCAAGCAGCCGCGGAGCGACAGCACCGGGCAATAGCACGATCAGGCTGCAGGCCGCGAGCAAAAGCCAGGCCAACGGCGCTTCCGGAACCCCCGGCCGTGGCAGTCCTGCCGCCGCGGCATGCAAACCGTCCACGAAGGCGAGAAACAGCCACAGCACCCAGGCCGCCAACCCGGCGACGAAGGCACCGGTTTCCGGCGCGATCACCACCAGCGCCGACGCCATCAGGGTCAACGGCACGGCGAACAGACCGACCAGAGGGATCGCCACCAGGTTGGCCACCGGCGCAAGCACCGCCGCATGGCCGAACAACGCCAGGGTCAGCGGTACGATGGCGACACCGAGCTGAAGCTGCAGAGCGGGCCATCGCCAGGCGGCCGGTGCGCCGGGTGTCCCGCGCAGAAGCAGACCGAGGCAGGCAACCGCCGCGAATGACAACCAGAACCCCGACGCCAGGGGCGCCAACGGGTCAATCAGCAACACACCGGTCAGGGCCACAAGCAACAGATACAGTGGGCGCACGGGGCGGCGGGCGGCCACGGCCATGAGGACCACGGCCAGCATCAACAGGGCACGCTGGGTGGGAATGGTAAAGCCGGCCAGCGCAGCGTAGGTGGCAGCAGTCAACAGCCCGATCACCGCCCCGGCCACCGGCGCCGGAACTCGCGCCGCTGCGCCGCCCAGCAGACGCCAGCCTCCGGTTCCCAGGAGCAGGCCCAGGCCACTCGCGAGCCCGACATGGAGGCCGGAAATCGCCACCAGATGGTTCGTGCCTGTATGCAGCAGGGCATCCCAGGTCGTGTCGTTCAGGAAGCGCCGGTCGCCGACGGCGAGGGCCGCCAGCATGGCTCCCGCCTGTTCGTGGTTCACGGCGGCGCGCAGGTGCCGGGACACGGCGGCACGCACCCGGTCCAGCCCGGGCCCGGGTGCGCCCAGAGGGTGGCCGTCCACGACGGTGCCGGTGGCATCCAGACGCCGGGTGACCAGCCAGCGCTCCCGATCGAAGCCACCCGGATTGAGCCGGCCACCCGGTGGGCGCAGGGCAAGGTCGAAGCGCCAGCGCTCACCTTCCGCGGGCGGCCGAGTCACCCCGTACCAGATCAGCTGTGCGCGCCGTACGCCCCCGATCTCCGCCGGCTGCGGAAAGCGGACCATGAACCGCGTGGATCGCTCACCATGCTGCACCAGATCCGTGACGACGGCGTCCACGGTGGCTTCCCGCGGCGCGTCCAGCCGATGGTCCAGCGCCAGCGTGGCATGCACCGCCGACCAGGCCAGGCCGCTACAGACCGCCGCCGGCACCAGCCAGCGCCCCCTGACGCTCACACCCACGGCCACTGCCCCCAGCACCAGGGCCCAGAACGGCGCTTGCGGCAGCGTCCGCGCCAGGTGAAGGCCAACAGCGCCGGCAGCAAATGCCGAGCAGATCAACAGGGGCGGGCTCATCCGTGAGCAACCTCGTCCTTTGGGGGCCGTCGTGGTGCAGTGCCACGACAACAGCGGTTCCGGCAAGCCGGTTCGTTCGCGTTATTATGTGCCCATTCGTCACTGACAGCCCAGAGACAGCACGTGCCGAGAAAGTTCTTCCGCCGCTACCTGCCCGACTCGGGAAGCGTTCGCCGCCATCAGCGCATGCAGCTGTTCGGACGCCTGTTGCACGACCCCAATCTATGGCACCTGAATCGGCACTCCGTGGCCGGCGGCCTTGCCATCGGTCTGTTCCTGGCGTTCATGCCGATGCCGTTCCAGATGATCCCCGCCGCCGCGCTGGCCATTCTCCTGCGCGTGAATCTGCCCATGGCGCTGGCCGGCGTGTGGGTGTCCAACCCGCTCACAATGGCGCCGATGCTCTATTTCCAGTACCGCATGGGCAAGCTCCTGATGGGCGAACGGATACGCGAGACCGGCTTCGAGCCAACGCTGCAGTGGTTCTGGGCGGAACTCACCCTGATCTGGCAACCGCTGCTTCTGGGGAGCATGCTCTGCGGCATGGTTTCCGCCCTGGCCGGCTACGGCTTCATCCATCTGCTGTGGCGCCTGAACATCCGTCGCCACCTGCGCCGCCGCAAGGAGAAACGCGCGGCCCGCGCAGCCGCCCGCAGGGGCGAAACCGCCGCAGTCAGCTCAGACGACCGTCATCGATCGTCACCGTCCGGTCCATGCGCCGCGCGAGGTCAAGATCATGGGTCACCATGACCAGGCTGGTGCCGAAATCCCGGTTCAGCTCGCGTAGCAGACCGAACACCTCGTCGGCGGTCTGCCGGTCAAGATTCCCGGTGGGTTCATCGGCCAGGACGCAGGCCGGTTCGGTGACCAGGGCACGGGCAATGGCGGTGCGCTGACGTTCGCCGCCGGAGAGTTCCCCCGGCTTGTGACCGGTACGGTGTCCCAGGCCCACCCGCTCCAGCACACGTTCGGCAGCCTCCCGGGCATGGTGGCGGTCCGTCTTGCGGATCAGCAGCGGCATGGCCACGTTTTCCATCGCCGTGAACTCCGGGAGCAAGTGGTGGAACTGGTAGATGAATCCGATGGCGCGATTGCGCAGAAATCCGCGCTCCCGTGCCCGCAGGTCGTACACCGCTTCACCCTGCACGTGCACGGTCCCTTCCGTCGGCGCATCCAGGCCGCCAAGGATCTGCAGCAGCGTGCTCTTGCCCGAGCCAGAGCGCCCGACAATCGCAAGCTGCTCGGCATGCGCAACCGCGAGGGTCACATCCTCGAGAACGCGGATATTCTGCGGCCCTTCACTGAAGACCTTGCCGACGCCTTCGCATTGAATGACCGGATTCTGCATGGGGGCCTCACTCATAGCGCAACGCCTCCGCTGGTTCCGTACGAGCACCACGCCATGCCGGATAGATGGTCGCCAGCAGGGCAAGGACCAGGGCCACGGCGGCGATGCGGCCAACGTCCTGGGAGCGTAGATCCGACGGCAGATCGCTGAGCCAGTAGATGTCGGGGGCAAGGAAGGCGATACCGAGCAGTGACTCCAGCGCGGGCACGATGGTCTCGACGTTCAGGGCCAGGGCCACGCCACCGGCGACGCCGAGTATGGTTCCGACCACGCCGATCACTGTCCCCTGGACCATGAATACGCCCATGATCGTCCCCGGACTGGCGCCCAGCGTGCGTAGGATGGCGATGTCACTGCGTTTGTCGTTCACCACCATGACCAGGGTCGAGACGATGTTGAATGCCGCAACAGCGATAATCAGGGTGAGAATGACGAACATGACCGTCTTCTCCGTCTGCACGGCCCGGAAGAAGCTTGCGTGCTCCTGCGTCCAGTCGCGCACCCGCAGGCCACTGCCTTCGAGATCACGCCCCACTTCCCGGGCCAGCCACGGCGCATCCATGAGATCGCGGAACTGAAGCCGCACCCCGGAAACCCCGTCACCCAGGCGCATGATGGTCGCCGCGTCCTCCATGTGCACAAGCGCGACGCCGCGGTCGTACTCGAACATGCCGACATCGAAGGTTCCCGCAACATGAAAGCGCTTCAGCCGCGGCACGATGCCGGCCACGGTGGCGCGCGCTTCCGGCGTGACCACGGTGACCCGGTCCCCGGGCCGGACACCCAGTTCCCGGGCCAGGGCCCAGCCCAGAATGATGTTGTACTCACCGGGCTGGAGCGCCTCGGCCGCGTCGCCATCAATGTGCTCCATGACCCGGGAAACATCGCCTTCCTGATCGGGCAACACGCCCCGGAGCTGGCCGCCACTCACCTGACCACCCCGGGTCATCATGACCTCGCCGCTGACGTAGGGCGCGGCGCCAAGCACCTCGGGGTGCGCCCGCGCGCGCTCCACAACGCGCTCCCAGTCCTCCATGCCACCGTCGCGTGCCTCCACCGTTGCGTGGGCAATCATGCCGAGGATCTTGTCGCGGAGTTCGCGCTCGAAGCCGTTCATGACTGACAGCACGGTGATGAGGGCGGTCACTCCCAGGGCAATGCCCAGGATGGAACTCAGCGAGATGAAGGACACGAACTGGTTACGCCGCTTGGCGCGGGTGTAACGCAATCCGATAAACAGCTCCAGCGGACGAAACATGCGTCGGTTCCTTGTACATCGACTTTCCGCAAGACCGGGAACAACGCCCCCGGCAGGATCCCTCAGGCCGTCTGCGGCAGCGACGGGCAGATCACGGGCAGCGGACGCTCCAGGGTGATCGCGTCAACACCCACCGTGGCGCCGAGCGCGTAGATCTCCACCCCCGCGGCCATGGCCTCCCTGAGCGCCCGACCATAGGCCGGGTCGATCTCGTCGGCAGGCCGGACTTCGGTGACGTCGTCACGCTGAACGCAGAAGACCAGCGCCGCACGTGTGCCCTCGCGCACGACATCCGCGAGATGGTCGAGGTGGCGTCTCCCGCGGCTGCTCACCGCATCCGGAAACAGCGCCACGCCCTGCTCCACTGCGGCGGTCACGTTCTTGACCTCGAGATAGCAGTCCGGTTCCCGCGGATGGTCCGCCAACAAGAAATCGAAACGGGTTCCCGTATCCGCAAGCCGCACCTCGGGTTTCACCCGGCGGTAGCCGGCAAGCGCCGGAACGCCCCCCGCCTCCACCGCTTCCCGCACCAGGGCATTGGCGCGCCCCGTGTGAATACCCACCATGACGCCGCCGTCCAGTTCCACCAGCTCCCAGGTCAGCGCGTACTTGCGCCCGGGACGATCGGAGTGACTCAGCCAGATCCGGGACCCCGGATCACGGCACCCCATCATCGAGCCGGTATTTGGGCAGTGGCACGTCACCCGTCGCCCGTCCTCCAGCGCCACGTCGGCGAGAAAACGCTTGTAGCGTCGCTCCAGTACAGCGGGAATCAGCGGTTGCGGCAAATCCATGACGACGGCGCGGGGATACCCCTGCATCGGTGGCGAAGAGTGCGGAGTCTACTAACGTTGACCCTCCGATTGCCAGCACCTGCCTCGGTTTGTTCCGTGGTCCGCCGGTGCTATGATCCCTTCAAGGATCTACCGTGACTGGAGAGAAAGGATGTCCCGGATTTGCCGCTGCCTCATGCTTGCGGGTCTCGCCGGGTCCATTGCCATGGGCCCTGCCGCCGCTGACACGCTGCTGATCGATGCCCTCCGCGATGCCGACCGTGAAGCCCGGGACCTGCCCCGCCACGGTGCCACCATGGAGCGGGTGGAGCAGGACTTCGGGGAACCCGAGGAGCGGCGGTCCGCCGTTGGTGATCCACCGATTACCCGCTGGGATTACGAAGGTTACAGCGTCTACTTCGAGCACGATCGCGTATTGCGCACCGTGCAGCGCCGTCAGTAAACCGCGCGTGAACGAGACAGTCCGGCTCCCGGCAGAGTGGGAACCCCAGGCGGCCGTGCTGCTCACCTGGCCGCGTCCGGACGGCGACTGGGGCGCCGCTTTTGCAGAGGCCGAACAGGCCATAATGGTACTGGCAGCCACCTCCTCCCGATTCCAGCCCGTACTCATCACTGTCCCCGGAACCGCCGAGGCCACCGCGCTGCCGGACCGGATTGGCTCAGCCGGTGGTCATGCCGCACACATCCACTGCCACGTTGCACCCGCCGATGATGTCTGGGCCCGGGACCACGGCCCGATCAC
>SKYZ01000372.1 GCA_007127625.1 Aquisalimonas sp.
ATCACATGACCGGCGAGCTGGCGGCGACGAAGGACGGCAAGATCACCGCTCTGCGTGCCAACGTCCTGGCCGACCACGGTGCCTTCGACGCCTGCGCCGACCCGAGCAAGTTCCCGGCCGGGTTCTTCAACATCTGCACCGGCAGCTACGACATCAAAACCGCCTATGCCCGGGTGGACGGCGTCTACACCAACAAGGCCCCTGGTGGAGTCGCCTACCGCTGCTCCTTCCGCGTCACCGAGGCGTGTTACCTCATCGAGCGCATGATCGACGTCCTCGCCGACAAGCTCGGCATGGACAAGGCGGAGATCCGGCTGCAGAACTTCATCCAGCCAGAGCAGTTCCCCTACCAGTCTGCGCTGGGCTGGGAGTACGACAGCGGCGATTACCCCACGGCGCTGAAAAAGGCGATGGAGGCCTGCGACTACGAGGGCCTGCGCCGGGAGCAGAAAGAGAAGCGCGAGCGCGGCGAGATCATGGGCATCGGCCTGTGCACCTTCACCGAGATCGTCGGGGCCGGGCCCACCCGCAACTGCGACATCCTCGGCGTGGGCATGTTCGATTCTGCCGAGATCCGCGTGCACCCCACCGGCAGCGTGGTGGCCCGCATGGGTACCAAGACCCAGGGGCAGGGCCACGAGACCACCTACGGCCAGATCATCGCCACCGAGCTGGGACTGCCCTCGGAGAACATCATCATCGAGGAGGGCAACACCGACACCGCGCCCTACGGGCTCGGCACCTACGGCTCCCGCAGTACGCCGGTGGCCGGTGCCGCGACCGCCCAGGCGGCGCGCAAGATCCGCGACAAGGCCAAGAAGATCGCCGCGCATCTCATGGAGGTGAGCGACGAAGACCTGGAGTGGACCGGCGAGGGCTTCCGGGTGAAGGGCGTGCCGGACCAGCAGGTGGACATGCCCAAGATCGCCTGGGCCGCCTACAACAACGTCCCCGAAGGCATGGAGCCCGGCCTGGAGGCGGTGGATTACTACGATCCGCCCAACATGACCTACCCCTTCGGCGCCTACCTGTGCGTGGTGGACATCGACCGCTACACGGGGGAAACCTCCATCCGGCGATTCTATGCACTGGACGACTGCGGCACCCGAATCAACCCCATGGTCATCGAGGGGCAAGTGCACGGCGGGCTGTGCGAGGCCTTCGCCGTGGCCATGGGTCAGGAACTGCCCTTCGACGGCGCCGGCAACATTCAGGGCGCCTCGCTGATGGACTACTTCCTGCCCACCACGGTGGAGACCCCGCACTGGGAGCTGGACTACACCGTGACCCCGTCACCGCACCATCCCATCGGCGCCAAGGGCGTGGGCGAGTCCTCCCACGTGGGCGGGATTCCGTGTTTCTCCAACGCCATCAATGACGCCTTCAACCAGTTCGGCGTCGCCCACGTGAACATGCCCCACAACGCCTACCGCGTTTGGCAGACCCTGCATGAACTGAAGCTGGATCAGCGCCCGGAGGCGGCCAATGTCACGCCCTTCGAGCCGAAGCGCAAGAAGGCGGCCGGCGAATCGGCACCGTCATCGGCCGGCGTGAGTTCCCCGGACAAGGCATCCACCAAGGGCATGGAAGTGACCCTGGACCGCAACTACTCGCTGGATGTGCCGGCGGATGCGGCCTGGGAGCTGCTCCGGGACGTCCGCCAGGTGGCCGGCTGCATGCCGGGTGCCGCCATCGTCGAGCAGACCGGCGACAACACCTACCTGGGCGAGATGCGCTTGAAGGTTGGGCCGGTGACCTCCAGCTTCAAGGGTGACATCGAGGTCCTGGGCGTCGATCCGGAGCGCAAGGAGATGCGGATGTCCGGTACCGGTGGCGACACCAAGGGCAGCTCCTCTGCCACCATGACCCTTACCGCGCGTATCGAGGACAAGGGCCCGGACCGCTGTCAGCTGGTGGGCAGCACCCGCATCGAGCTCAAGGGCAAGCTGGCTTCCTTCGGCGGGCGCATGCTGGAGAGCGTCTCCGATCGCATGCTGGAGCAGTTCGTGGAGAGCTTCCGTAACCACGTGGCCGCCAAGGGTGAAGGGGCCGAGGCCGAGGAGGCCCGCCGCCGGGTGGAAGAGGGGCCGAAGGAGATGAGCGCCCTGGCCATGCTCTGGCAGATGATCAAGGGCCTGTTCGGGGGTAAGCGCTAACCAATGACACCCGAGGCCTACCGGGACGCTCTGGCCAGGGAAGGCTACGTGGCCGAGCCGGCGCTGGCGGCCACCCTCTCCCTGGCGGATCGCCTGGGCCGGCCGCTGCTGCTGGAGGGCGAGGCCGGCGTCGGCAAGACCGATGTCGCCAAGGCCCTGGCCGCCGTGCACGGCTGTCGGCTGATCCGCCTGCAGTGCTACGAGGGGCTGGACGCCCAGACTGCCGTCTACGAATGGGACTACCAGCGCCAGCTCCTGGCCATTCGCCTGCTGGAGGCGGAGGGCCGCGCCGGTGACCAGGCCGATGCGGCCATCTTCTCGGAGCGTTATCTGCTGCGGCGGCCGCTGCTGGAGGCCATTACCCAGCCCGAGTCGCCGGTCCTTCTCGTGGACGAGATCGACCGCGCCGACGAGGAGTTCGAGGCCTTCCTGCTGGAGGTGCTGGCGGAATTCCAGATCACCATTCCGGAACTGGGGACCATCACCGCCAACAGCCGGCCGCGGGTGATTCTCACCTCCAACGCTACTCGGGAACTGTCCGACGCCCTGCGTCGGCGCTGCCTGTACCACTATCTCGACTATCCCACCGCCGACAAGGAGCAGGCCATTCTTGCGGCCCGGCTGCCCGAGGTGGACGCGGTGCTGGCGGGGCAGGTGGTGCGCTTCGTCCAGGCGTTGCGGCAGCAGGGGCTGCGCAAGGCCCCGGGGGTGGCGGAGACCCTGGACTGGGCGGCGGCGCTGAACGGCCTCGGGGTCGAGCGGCTGGACATGGACGCCGATGCGCTGCTGGATACGCTCTCCTGCCTGATCAAGACCCGGCAGGACCGGGACAGTCTCACCCGCGAGGACGTGGCCGCCCTGGCGGCGGGGGCGCGCTGATGGCGACCCCCGTGACGGCCGGTCTGCTGGATTTCACCCGCACCCTGCGGGCGCGGGGTTGGCCCGTGGGCATTCAGGAGCAGCACGATGCCCTGCGCATTGCCGAAGCCGTGGATGTCAGTCGGCGCGAGCGGCTGCGGGATGCCCTGCGTGCGCTGTACTGCGGCACCCCGGAGCAGTGGCGGGAGTTCGATACCATCTTCGCCGACTTCTGGTTCCCCAAGCGCGGCGTTCGCGCCCAGGCCACGGGCGCGGGTGGCGGCCTGCAGCCGGTGCCGGGAACGGGCGCCGGCGACATGGGCGGCCAGCCCGACCGGCCCGGGGAGGGCGGCGGCGACGACGAGGCCGACCCCGGTGGAACCCGGGAAGGCGCCACCGGTACCGAGAGCCTTGCTCGCACGGACTTCCGCCACCTGAACGATCCCGAGGAGCGCCGCGCCCTGGATGCGCTCACCGATCGCATGGCGCGCCGCTGGCAGCACCGGCTGCGGCGGCGCTGGCGTACGGTGCGCAAGGGGCGGCGGCTGAACCTGCGCCGGACCCTGCGGCGCAGCCTCGGGCAGGGCGGCGTGCCCATGCAGCCGGTATGGCAGCGGGTCCGCCGGCAGCCGCCCAACCTGGTGGTCCTGGTGGACGCCAGCCGCTCCATGAGCCTCTACAGCTATCGCTTTCTGCGGTTTGCCGCCGGCGCCATGGCGGCGTTTCCCGGCTCCGAGGCGTTCGTCTTCCATACCCGCCTGGTGCGGGTCACCGACGCGCTGACCGAGCCCTCGGCGGAGCGCATGCGGGAGAAACTGGCATTGCTGTCGTCCGGCTGGAGCGGGGGGACCCGGA
The DNA here is from genome assembly GCA_007127625.1 of Aquisalimonas sp. Lineage (GTDB taxonomy): Bacteria > Pseudomonadota > Gammaproteobacteria > Nitrococcales > Aquisalimonadaceae > Aquisalimonas. The sequence goes on from SKYZ01000372.1 coordinate 3,870, forward strand.
TCGGCGAATGCCTGGCGGCCTTCAACCGCCAGTACGGGCA
>SKYZ01000109.1 GCA_007127625.1 Aquisalimonas sp.
CGTGCGTGCCAGGCATCCACCAGCTCCACCAGCTCGCCAAGCTCCGGCTCGTCCTCCGCGGCCCGGCGCAGATACTCCAGGAAGCGCGGCGCGTCCTCCAGGTACCGCGGCTTGCCGTCGCGGTAGCGGATGCGGGCGAAAATCCCCAGCACCTTGAGATGGCGCTGCACGCCCATCCAGGTGCAATCGGACCAGAAGGCCTTCAGCCGGTCGGGCACCGGCACTCCGGCAGCCCGCGCCGCATCGTGGTAGTAGCGGAACCAGCGCCACTCCGTGCGCCGCGGCCAGCTGATGAAGGCATCCCGTAGCAGGCAGATCAGGTCGTAGCTCACGGGGCCCTCGACCGCGTCCTGGAAATCGAGAATTCCGGGCTGTGGTCGGCCGGGCATCAGGTTGCGGGGCATGTAATCCCGGTGGACCCAGACGCGGGGCTGCTCCAGGGCCCGATCCACCAGTGCGCGAAACATGCGCTCCAGCGCCGAGCTCTCACTGGCCGAGAGCTCGACACCCAGGTGGTGCGCCAGATACCAGTCCGGGAACAGCTGCAGTTCCCGCTGCAGAAGCGCCGTGTCGTAGGGCGGCAGCACCCCCGGCCGCGACGCCGCCTGCCAGCGCACCAGGGCATCCAGTGCCGGCTCCATCAGGGCATCGGCGTTGTCATCGTCCAGCACCTCCAGGTAGGTGCGTTCACCGAGATCGGAGAGCAGCAGAAACCCACGGTGCAGATCCCGCGCCACGATCTCCGGCACGTTGAGGCCGGCGGCGGCCATGAGTTCCGCCACCTGCACGAACGGGGCGCAATCCTCGTGCTGTGGGGGCGCATCCATGGCCACCAGCGACCGCTCCTCGGCCTCCAGGCGAAAGTAGCGCCTGAAGCTGGCATCCGAGGACGCCGGGGTCAGCGGGCCGTGGTGTACGCCCTGCTCCCGCAGCCACACCTTCAGCTCCTGCAGCCGGTCATCATCCGCAATACTGTCCGCCATCCGGGACTCCCTCCAGATCGTAGATCGGGATTGTGCCGCAGCGCCGCCACGGTGTCTTGCCCAACGGGGTTTGCCGCAATTACCCGAGTGTGCCAATTTACCCACCTTCCCGACCCGTGCTGCCGCCGGACGGAGTGCCGCCGGCATCCCGGGGTGGACTCGCCGCAGCCAGGAAGCCACCAGCGTGCCGATGCGCCCGACTATCAGCGACAGCAGAATCGCCGCAGCGGCACTCGCCGCGACGGTCGCCCTGCCATGGAGCACCGCCGCTGCCGACGACGAGCAGCGCTGGCCGCTGCTCAGCGGTGACGACGGACGCTGGGCGGGCTGCATTGCGCCGTTGGAAGGCGCGCAGGTCCAGCCCACGCGCACTCCGCCGCCACGGGAAGGGGCCGAGGTCAACATCGATGCCGACAACCTGCACTCCGACACCGCCAGCGGCATCCACAGCCTGCGCGGCAGCGTGCGTCTGCAGCGCGCCGACCAGCAGCTGGGTGCCGACGAACTGCGTTACGAACAACGCGAAAGCCGGGTCGACGCCCGGGGCGATCTGCGGTACCAGGAGACCGGGCTGCTGCTGGGCGCCGACCAGGGGTATCTGCTTCTGGACCGCGACCAGGGCGCGGTGGACGGTGCCCGCTACCTGATCCCGGAGACGCTGACCCAGGGCGAGGCGCGGCGCATGGAGCTGGAAGACGCCAACGTCACCGTCGGCCACGGCACCACCTACTCCACCTGCGAACCCGGCAACGAGGCGTGGATGCTGCGCGCCGACCGGGTTCGTCTGGACCGCGACACCGGTACCGGCGAAGCCTGGCACGCCCGGCTCACGGTCCGGGACGTGCCCGTGGCCTACGCACCCTACGTGAACTTCCCCATCGACGACCGCCGCAAGAGCGGGCTGTTGCCGCCCACCCTGCGGCAGTCCGACCGCAGCGGCACGGACCTGACCGTTCCCTACTACTGGAACATCGCGCCCAACTACGACGCCACCATCGCGCCCCGCTATCTGAGCCGCCGCGGGGCCATGCTGGGCGGCGAGTTCCGCTACCTGCAACCCTCCTTCCAGGGCGAGGTGGACGGCGGCTACCTGCCGGATGACGACCGCTTCGGCGACGACCGCTGGCAGGCGAGTCTGAACCACCGCCACCGCTTCACCGGCAACCTCCGTGGCGACCTGGACCTGGCGCGGGTCAGCGACGACCAGTACTTCCGCGATTTCGGCGACAGCCTGCGCACATCCTCCACCCGCCACCTGCGCTCCCGCGGGCGGCTGCGCTACAACACTCGCGCCGTCTCCAGCGAGTTCTCGGGCGAGGTCTACCAGACCGTGGACCCGGGCATCGCCAGCGGCCGCGAGCCCTATCGCCGCTTGCCACGACTGACGCTGGAGCACCACCCGGAGGACGGCCCCCTCGGACTGCGCTGGGAGATGGACAGTGAGCTGGTGCGCTTCGACCACCCGGAGGCCGATCAGCGCATTACCGGCGCCCGCGCCGACGTCTCGCCGCGCCTGTCACGACCGACGGTGGGACTGGGGGGCTTCTTCACGCCGGCGATCACCCTGCGCCACACCCAGTACGACCTGGACAGCGCCACCAATCCGTTCAATGATCAGCTGGACACCACCGAGGACGAGAACCCGAGCCGCACGTTGCCCGTGGCCAGCCTGGACACCGGGCTGTTCTTCGAACGCCACTTCGAGGCCTTCGGCCGGCCCCTGCGGCAGACCCTGGAACCTCGACTGTTCTACCTCTACGTGCCGGAGCGGGACCAGTCCGAGCTGCCGCTGTTCGACACCGACGAGTCCATCCCTGGACTGTTCCAGTTCTTCTCCGAGAACCGCTTCAGCGGGCCCGACCGCATCGGTGACGCCAACCAGGTGACCGTCGGCCTGACCAGCCGCTTTCTCAGCCGCGAGACCGGCGCCGAATTCTTCCGTCTGGCGGCGGGCCAGATTCAGTACTTCGATGATCGGCAGGTGGTTCTGGAGGGTGATCCCGGACCGGAACAGGAACGCAACCGCTCGGACGTCATCGGCGAGGCGCGTCTCACCCTCCCCGCTGGCCTGCAGGCCAGCACCGAGGTCCAGTACAATCCGGACAGCGAGCGCACCACCCTGGGCGGCGCACGGCTGAACTACCGCCCGCGCCCGGACGCGGTGTTCTCCGCCGGGTACCGGGCGCGACGGGACATGCAGGGCGATCTGGAGCTGGAGCAGCGGGATTTCAGCCTGGCGTGGCCGGTGCACCCGCGCTGGCATGTCCTGGGGGGCTGGAGCTATTCCATGCTCGAAGATCGAACACTGGAGAGCTTTGGCGGTCTACAATACCGCGACTGTTGCTGGAGCGTCCGCTTGCTCGGGCGTTACTACCGCGAGGAGCAGGACATCGAACCGGAGCGCTCGGTCATGCTGCAGTTCGAGCTGCGCGGCCTGGGCTCCATCGGCGACGACGTCCAGGATTTCCTGGAAGACACCATCTACGGATACGGCAGGCGGAGGTAACCGCATTGATCGGCAGGCAGTACCACTTTTCCCGACTGGGACGCCCCATCGCGACGGCAGCCATCACCCTGGCTCTCGCCGTGTTTGCCGCGACGGCCACCGCAGAACAGACACTCGAGCGCATCGTGGCGCTGGTGGACGATGACGTCATTCTGCAGTCCGAACTGGAAGCCGAGATCGAGGAGGTGGAGCAGCGTATGCGCGCCCAGGGACGGCGGCCGCCATCACGGGATGACCTGATCGACCAGGTCATGGAGCAGCTGATCATGGAGCGGCTGCAACTGGCACGGGCGGACCGCATGGGCATCAGCGTCGATGACAACACCCTGAACGCCGCGCTGCAGCGCATCGCCCAGCAGAACAACATGAATCTGCAGCAGTTCCGGCAGGCGGTGGCCCGGGAAGGCATCGACTTC